>JAQUYF010000066.1 GCA_028691975.1 Bacteroidales bacterium
ATCCGTATTACAGAGTGCATGGCATCTATAGCCGGAAAGATGATGTCTTTAAGAAGTTGGAAATCACGATGATACCCATGAGGCATATTGGTTGTGGAGATAGTGATCTCGTTAGGAATACTTTGAATCCTGTTGCACTTGCCGCGGATAATTTCCCATACATCCGGATTCTTCTTGTGAGGCATAATGCTTGAGCCGGTAGTTACCTCGTCGGGAAAATGAATAAAGCCGTAATTGACGCACATATATTCGCAACAGTCCGTTGCAAATTTGTTGAGTGTTGCAGCAAAAGCAGCCATTGCACAACTTAAAGCCTTCTCTGATTTGCCACGACTGAGCTGTGCTGCTATAGAATTGAAATTCATGGTCTTAAATCCCAATAGACGAGTAGTCTCTTCTCTGTCTAACGGAAATGAACTGCCGTACCCTGCTGCAGATCCGAGAGGGTTTTGATTTATGATGTTGTAAGCTGCTACAAGCATATTCATGTCATCAGAGAGTGTTTCGGCGTATGCCCCAAGCCACATTCCGAATGAAGAGGGCATAGCTATCTGGCCATGGGTATAGCCCGGCAGCAGTACCTCTTTATATTTTTCGCTTAGAGTGATAAATAATTCAAACAGCTCAGTGATCTCATCTTTTATTGTGAGTGTTTCATCTTTAAGGTAAAGCTTCACATCGACAAGTACCTGGTCATTGCGCGAGCGTCCGGAATGAATCTTTTTGCCCATGTCTCCAACACGTTGGGTAAGAATAAGTTCTACTTGCGAATGAATATCTTCAACTCCGTCTTCAATCTTGAAAGTTCCGCTGGCTATCTCTTTCAGAATCTTGTCCAACTCTTTCTGAAGGAGCTCTTCCTCTCTTTTGTCAAGCAGATTAACTTTACTCAGCATGGCAATATGAGCTTTGGATCCCAATACGTCGTACTTGGCAAGTCTCATATCCAGCACTTTGTCGTTGCCGACGGTAAACTCTTCAACAATATCTGTGGCTGACACGCCTTTATTCCATAAAGTATTCATTACAAAGTTTTTATAAAGTCAATATAACTATTTACCGCCTCGACAATCTCTTGTTTTTTGATAAATTCATCCGCTTTGTGTGAGCGTGCGGATTCGCCCGGTCCCATTTTTATTGCAGGTATTGTCAGTCTCATCCAGTCCGAAGTAGTAGGTGATACGTAACTTTCTATCCCCATTTTGCTTACAGCTTTAAGCAAAATATGTCCTTCCGGTGTGGCAGAACTTCTGTTCGAGAGTGATCTGGCTGTAAGAGTGCTCTTTACCTCTCCTGATAAAATCTCCATTATTTCACTGTTGGAGTAGCAGTCGGTAGGACGAACATCAATTACGAAGGTACATTTGTCGGGCACGACATTGTGAGCATGGCCCGCTTCTATCTGAGTAACAGTCATCTTTACCTCTCCCATAAGCGGAGAAAATTTCGCAAAGCGGTAGTTTCTCAACTTCTGAATATCATCAATAGCGATGTAGAGCGCATTGATACCTTCATTTCGGGCGGCATGACCGCTTCTCCCGTTGGCCTGTGCATCGATCACGAGCAGGCCTCTCTCGGCAGTCGCAGCCTTCATTCCTGTAGGCTCACCTATAATTGCAAAGTCAGCCAGATTAGGGTGCTCCGCCATAATTTTTGTCATTCCGTTGGGGCCCGAGCGCTCCTCTTCTGCTGTTAGAAGAAGTATGAGGTTGACATTTAGCTTCTTATAGACATCTGTATGCTTCGCAAAATAGAGAAAGGCGTGAAGCATACTTGTGACCGAACCTCCCGCATCATTGCTCCCCAGTCCGAATATTGTCTCTTCGGATAGGGGAGGATGGTGAGGATCAAAGGAATATGACTCGACGGCAGCTACGGTATCAATGTGAGAATTGAGCATTAAAGTGGGTTTTGCCGTATCCGGCTTACCTGCACGCATGATGAGATTATTCCCGATTCGTTCGGGAATAATCCCATTTTGGCGCAAATAACTCTCAATAAATGCACACCTCCTGTCTTCTTTAAAGGAAAGGGACTCTATTGTGACCATTTCCTCTAAAAATGCAATCGCCTTTAAGGTATATTCCTGATTATCAGACATTATTTTAATAATGTTTGTTTGTTGTTGTTGAGGTTTTTCGCGTGTTTGATATAGACTTCCGAAACACCGTTCTCTATTGCGGCAAAGGCGTTTTCCAATTTCGGAATCATTCCTCCTACAATCTTTCCTTCTTCCTGTAATTCGATAAAACGCTGATGAGTTATAAGAGGTATAATAGAGTCGGGGTCCTCAGGGTTATAAAGAACACCTTCTTTTTCAAAGCAATATATCAAGTTGGTACAATAGTCTTTTGACATTGCGATAGCGATGCTTGATGCCATGGTGTCGGCATTAGTGTTGAGCAGAGAACCGTTTTTGTCATGTGTGATTGCGCAGAATACGGGGCAGATGCCTCTGCCAAGGAAGTTGGTGATTACCAAATTGTCTATTTGGGAAGGATCCACATCCCCTACATATCCGAAGTCGATAGGCTCAGGTGGGCGCCTTGTCGCCGGCACTACGTCACAGTCGGCTCCTGACAAGCCTATTGCATTGCAGCCGATTTTTTGAAGGTTGGCAACAATATATTTGTTGATCCAGCCTGCATAAATCATTGTTACAAGTTTCAAAGTCTCTAAGTCAGTGATCCTGCGGCCTTTTACCATTTTTGTCTCAATTCCCATCTTCTCAGCCATCTGACTGGCCATAACCCCTCCTCCGTGAATCAGAATTTTCGGAGCTGAGATACGATTGAAATCAATCAGAAATTGCTCTAACGCCAACTGATCATCTACAATGTTTCCTCCGATTTTTACAACAGTTAATTGCTTCATAATAAATTGATTATAGACTTAATAATATCTCTTTGATGACAGTCTGAGCCGATACTGTCCTGTTGGCAGCCTCAGGAATAACGATGGATTGAGGTGACTCGATCACGTCATCGCTGACAATCATATTTCTTCTTACAGGCAGGCAATGCATAAAGTAAGCATTATTGGTAAGCGCCATCTTATCGCTGTCCACAGTCCACTCCCTATCTTTGCTTATAACTTTACCGTAATTCGGATCCGCATAAGCCGACCAGTTTTTCGCATAGATAAAGTCTGCTCCTTCAAAGGCCCTCTTCTGGTCATATTCTATCTTTGCCTTACCGGTAAATGCGGTGGAAAGCTCATATCCTTCAGGGTGGGTAATGACAAACTCACAGTCTGTTTCATTCATCCATTCGGCAAATGAGTTGGCCACTGCCTGCGGAAGTGCATTCGGATGGGGAGCCCATGTCAGTACTACCTTTGGCTTTGCCACGCGTTTGTACTCTTCAATGGTAATCAGGTCTGCAAAAGTCTGAAGGGGATGCCTTGTGGCTGCTTCCATACTGAATACCGGCCTCCCTGAGTATTTAATGAACTGATTGATAATTGTCTCATTGTAATCGGCATCTTTGTCTTTCAATCCGGCGAAAGCTCTTACTCCTATTATATCGCAATACGATCCCATAACAGGGATGGCTTCCAGAATATGTTCAGGCTTATCAGAATCCATGATTACACCTCGCTCTGTCTCCAACTTCCATGCGCCCTGATTGACATCAAGTACAATAACATTCATTCCGAGATTGAGGGCAGCTTTTTGAGTGCTGAGTCTTGTACGCAAACTTGAATTAAAAAAGATCATCAGCAGAGTTTTGTTCTTTCCGAGAACCTGGTCTGCATAGGGATTTGCCTTGACGTACTTAGCCTTTGCAAGAGCATCTTCAAGCGAAACAAGGTCGTGTACATTAGTAAAATATCTCATTATCAATTGTTTATTTTGTTAAATCATTAAAAGCATCTATAAATTGATCTGCATTTTCTTTTGAAATGCACAGAGGAGGTAACAGTCTGATGACAGACTTTCCTGCTCCTCCGGTAAAGATTTTCTTCTCAAAGAGAAGTCTATCTCTTAACGTAAGGTATTCCGGATAGAGTTCGATCCCTATCATAAGGCCTCTTCCACGCAACTCCTTAATCGCTTTATTTCCCTTCAGGTGTGAGATAAGATATTCACCTATAATCTTAGCATTGTTAATAAGATGCTCATCTTCAATGACTTTCAGGACTGTAAGGGCTGCAGTACAGGCAAGGTGGTTGCCACCGAAAGTGGTGCCCAGCATTCCAGTAACCGCTTTAAATTTAGGAGACATAATGACTCCTCCGATCGGAAACCCGTTGGCCATACCTTTGGCGGTCGTGATAATATCTCCCTTAACGACACTCTGCTGATGGGCAAAAAATTGACCTGTCCTGCCATATCCAGACTGAACTTCGTCAAATATCAGGACTACTCCATATTTGTCGCAGAGTTCGCGCGCACTTTTAAGATATTCAACCTGAGGCTCAAAAATCCCTGCAACTCCCTGAATACCTTCAATCATCAGAGCGGCATATTCTTCCTTCTTTAGCTCATTTTCAAGAGCTTGAAGGTCGTTAACAGGTACAAACACTATATGATCTGTCTTGTTGAAAGGGGCCTGGATTTTAGGATTGTCAGTCGCTGCGACTGCACCTGAAGTCCTGCCGTGAAAGGCCTTGTTCATTGCTATAATTTTTGCCTTTCCGGTATGGAAAGAGGCAAGTTTCATTGCATTCTCATTTGCTTCAGCTCCGGAATTACACAAAAAGAGTGAATAATCCGGGTATCCACACATTCGGCCGAGCTGCTGAGCGAGCTCTACTTGCAGTGAATTCTCTACCGCATTGGAATAAAATCCGATTTTGCCAATCTGCTCTTTGAGCATACTGCAATAGGTAGGGTGGGTGTGTCCGATAGAGATAACTGCGTGACCTCCATACAGATCGAGATATTCGGTTCCTTCCTTGTCCCAGATTTTGCAACCTTTCGCCCGAACAGGTTCGATCGGCCATAATTGATATACTTCAAAAATATTCATCTTAAAACGCTATGGATTTTAATTTCAAACCGGTGGTTTCATCAAGTGAAAACATCAGGTTCATGTTTTCGACAGCCTGACCGGAAGCGCCTTTTACCAAGTTGTCGATAATAGATGTGATATGCAGATATCCATTATGCAACTCTAGATGTATCAGGCATTTATTTGTATTGATAACCTCTTTGAGACTTATAGGTTCGTCTGATATGAATACAAACGGAGATTTCTCATAATAGGCATGATACAGCTCGATTACATCCTTCAGTGCGATATCGCATTCCGTATATATGCTGGCGAAGATTCCTCTGGTAAAGTCTCCCCGTACAGGTACGAAGTTTACTTGAATGGGCGACCCTGTCATGCTCTTTATTGTCTTGTTAATTTCGTCAAGATGCTGGTGGGTGAAGGGCTTATAAACCGAGATATTTGATTCACGATAGCTGAAATGTCCTGTTTCAGAAGGCTTTTTACCTGCACCTGTAGAGCCTGTAATTGCTGTCACGTGGATATCATCGTCAATAAGTTTTTTACTCAGCATTGGAAGAATCCCCAATTGAATGGCATTCGCAAAGCATCCCGGATTTGCTACCGAGTCTGCTCTTTCTATCTTTTTACGGTTTAAATCGCACAAGCCGTAGACAAAGTCCCTCTTCCGGAAGTTGCTGTCAACTCTGAAGTCGTTGCCCAAGTCAATGATTTTGCAATTGTCCGAGATCTCATTGTTTGTCAGGAACTCCCTTGAAAGGCCATGCCCGAGGCACAAAAAGAGCACATTGGGGTTGCCTGTTTTGTCCGTAAACTTGAGTTCTGTCTCTCCAAAAAGGTCTCTGTGCACACTCGCGACAGATTGACCTGCGCTGGTTGTGCTTAGCACAGAGCATATCTCCACTTCAGGATGGTTAATCAATATCCTGAGTAATTCCCCCGCAGTGTATCCTGTGCCTCCTGCTATTGCAGCTTTTATTCTTGCCATTACTTTAAATTCTTCTTTACCTGGTCCTCATGAAGAGCGTAGTATATCTTCATAGGGTTTGCCAATACTTTAGTAAAGCCCACAACATCCCTGCCGCTAAATGATTTGTTGGCCTCGCCGTAATCTCCGAATTTGGAATTCATCAGGTCATATTCACTCTCGATGCCCAATACAAAAAATGTGTAAGGCTGCAATTTGACCTGCACGGTGCCCGTAATAGCTTTCTGACTGTCATCCATAAAAGCCTCGATGTTGCGCATCACAGGGTCAAAGTATTGAGCCTCATGCATTAATTGTCCGTACCAGTTGGCGAGTTGTTCTTTCCAGTAGAGTTGACCTTTGGTCAAAACATGCTTCTCAAGCAGGTGGTGTGCCTTAATCAGGATGAGTGGAGCTGCCGCTTCAAAGCCGACTCTACCCTTTATGCCTATGATGGTATCTCCGACATGGATATCACGTCCGATTCCGTAAGGATCAGCGATGGCTTTAAGAGCATAAATCAACTCGACAGGTGACATCTTTTTACCATTCAGGGCAACAGGTTCACCCTCTTTAAAGCCAATTGACACTATCTCGGAACCTGTTTTTTCCACTTGAGAAGGATAAGCCTCTTCAGGGAGATATCCGGCCGAGGAAAGTGTCTCTACTCCGCCTATGCTTGTGCCCCATATTCCCTGATTGATAGAATATTTCGACTTCTCCCATGAGAAATTAAAGCCGTGCTTCTGAAGATACTCGATCTCTTCCTGCCTGCTGCTGCCGAGTTCACGGACAGGGGCAATAATATTTACCTCCGGTGCCATGATGTCAAAAACAATATCAAATCGAACTTGGTCGTTACCTGCTCCGGTACTCCCGTGAGCGACACTGTCGGCACCGATTTTCTTTACGTGTTTGAGGACTTCGATAGCCTGAAATACTCTTTCTGAACTAACTGAAAGCGGATAAGTGGCATTTTTAAGAATATTACCGAAGATCAGATATTTGATCCCCTTTTCATAATATGTATTCACTGCGTCAACGGTAGTGTGGCTCTTTGCACCGAGAGTCAGGGCTCTTTGCCTGATGGCTTCTACCTCTTCTTTAGAGAACCCACCTGTATTGACTAATACAGTATGTACTTCGAGTTTTTTTTCATTTGTAAGGTATGGAACGCAAAAAGAGGTGTCAAGTCCACCGCTAAATGCCAATACGACTTTATTGTTCATTGTGCTTGCGATTTAATAGTAGTTTGTTTAATTTGTGGAACGGGTAGAAAAGAGTTCTGCTCATTGTAGATAAAATGCCTTTCCCCTTATCAGGTTGTTGCTTTGCGGCCGAAGTTTTCTTTTCATTTGCAGGGTCGTACAACAGGCCTGTACAAAGGCACATTTTATAATTGTTTCGTTGCAGAATGTCAAAATTGCGACACCCGCGGCAACCATTCCAAAACTCGGTGTCATCTGTCAACTCGGAGAATGGAACAGGGCGGAAACCTAATTCAGAATTAATTTTCATCACGGCAAGACCTGTAGTAATACTAAAGATCTTGGCATCCGGATAGAGAGTTCTTGACAGTGCAAAGATTTTTTGTTTAATACGTTTAGCCAAACCTGTCTTACGATAAGCGTGGGCAACGATTAGTCCCGAGTTTGCTACAAATTGTTTGTGACCCCATGTTTCGATGTATGAAAAGCCGGCAAGATCACCCGTCTCTGTGATGGCTATTACTGCTTTTCCGGCCTTCATCTTGTCTGCAACATATTCGGGGGTTCTCTTTGCTATTCCGGTACCTCTCTCTTGAGCGGAAATGTAAACGAGCTCGCAAATTCGCTCGGCGTACTTAATATGGCTTTCGTCAGCCACATAAATATTAATATTCATCTGTATAAACTTCTGATTGATGAATACGCCTTTCGGCAATATCATTATTTAAAAAAAAATTGGAAAAATTATTTTTGGAGGGACATCCCTCCGAGATTAATGGAAACCCGCAGACTCAAAAGGTAAGAGCGCCTGCAGGTCTAGCGTCGGACTCGCCACGACCTCATAAAACAGGGAATTATTCGTGTTTTGTTTTCCATTTCAAGGTGTAAAGGTATAATCTTTTTTAAATAATGTGTATCTTTACGATTATTTTTTTTGATAAAAATGAAAAGAAAAGCCAAAAAAAGCAATCTACTTCCTGATTTTTTGCAGAAGCAAAAGAAAAGTTTAGTCAGAAAGTATAGAAAAGCAATCCTTTTCAATGAAAAAGAGATCTCCGCAATAAACTTATACTGTGATAAATATAATGTCAAAAACAAGTCGGCCTTTTTTAGGGATGTGATTATATCACACATATTGGAGCAGCTTGACGATAATTATCCGAAATTATTTTAGCTCAAATTATAAATCATTTATGAAGAAAATTTTACTTGCCCTGATAGTAGGGCTTTTTGCCATGTCATTTTCAGAAGCTATTTCAGCTCAGACCATTGTCTTAGACACACTTGCTGCTGACGGTACCCGAATTGTAAACTTCCAGCCGAGCAAAGTCGTCTGTTCGGCAAATATTGAGATACACACACTTAAAAACAGGATCACTTTTGTAGAGTTTACCCGAGGCTGCAATGGAAATGCCAAAGGTATCGGTGCACTTGTGAAGGGTATGAAGGTCAAAGATGCGATCAAAAAACTTGACGGGATTACATGCGGCAACAAGCCGACGTCATGTCCTGATCAATTGGCTACGGCTCTTAAAATGATGCAGGATACTGCAAAGAAAAAGAAGAAATAGCTGTAGCGTATGTGTGGCGTATGGGCATGGCAGCTTACATTGCAACCAGCCTGTGGTATATTTCGTTTGAAAAGATGCCTCCGATGTATATCCTCGGGTAGAAGTAGTAGTACCATACATAGTACCCGCTAATCGGTTCTTCCCGTTTGTACTCAATAGGCTCTCCCCACTCCTCAAACATAAAGAGATTTGAAGGCTTTTTGATAAGAGAAATTTTCTCAAGATAGTCATTGTCAGAACACCACAAGTCTGTCAAATTAAGACAATCGGTCAAGTCTAAGGTCTCGAGCCGGTTGATTGCGCAGTACAATAACTTCAATTGATAACATCCACTTAAAGCAATGGATTTTAACTGATTGCCTCCGCAGCGCAGATCCGTGATTCTTTTGCATGATGTCACGTCTAAGGAGGTGAGTTTGTTGTTAGAGCAGTCAATCTTGGTAATTGATGTACACCCCGTGATGTCCAGGGCGGTTATGCTGTTGTATGCGCACGTCAATTCCGTAAGAGAAACGCATCCTGAAGCATTGACAGCAGTTATGGAACTTAAGCCCAATGTGCTGCAATCAAAAGACTTTAGCGAAGCACAATCACTTATATCAATGGAGGTCAATGGGTTGAAAGCAAAGCTCAGGTCACTTAGCTTAGTGCATCCGCTGACATTGAGGTGGGCTATTCTGTTGTGTGTGCATGACAATGTTGACAGGTGTGTTGATTTAGATATTGTCAGAGTGTCTATTCGATTGTTGTCGCAGGCCACAGACACTAAATAATAGAAGGGTGACAGGTCCAGTTCGGTAAGACTGTTGCTACTGCAGTTTAACGTAATCAATTGTGAGAATTGCTCAATACCCTTAAGTGAACTGATTGATCTTGAGCTGCAGTCCATTCTGGTAATGCGATCAGCTTCGTATTGAGACAACTTGCCGTCCTTGTTAATATCGAATGTTTCAAGTAAATAGGCGTTAAAGTTGGAATCTGCCACTTCTATTGTTTGTATGTTCTGTGTGACATTTACAGAGGCAGAAGTCTTGCTGTTGGTCACAACAATTGTGGCAGTGTGAGTATCGTTGGTCGTATTTGCCTTTAGAACAGTGATTTTCATAGCAGACAGTCCTTTTTCTCCGCTAATTGGATCGATTGACATCCAGTCGAGATTACTGTCTGACTCAACACTTGTGCTCCATGATGAAGTGCTTTGAATTTTAATGGCAACGACATCTGACGGTTCGTTACTTAGTGTGACGGCGTTCTTTGAGAGTTCGAGTACCGGAGTATTAAAGGGGTCACATGACGCAACTAAAATAATTGCTGCTATAGTAATAGGTATGGTGACAAGTCGTTTCATTTTCTTTGCTTTTTTATGCGTTAATGCGGACGTTTATGCGGAATAGTTTTCTGCAATAATCAGACCTTTTCCGACACAATATATTTACAAAGATATATATTTATTTATTTAGTTTTCTTACATTTTGTAACATATTTATAATCACATTATTGCAAATTACCCGAAAAAAAGATGAAAAATATTTTAAAAAAAAGATGAAATAAATTTTTGTTTGTCGAAAAAGTCTTTACCTTTGCACTCCCGTTTTGGAAGAGACGTTGTGAAGAGAGGGAGAGAGGAGGCAGGAGTTTTGCGGAAGCGGGGAAAGTTCATTGAAAGAATTGGAAGACAAAAGTACAAGCAAGTACCGAAATTATTTTTTAACACGAATAAATTTTGAGAGTAGAGCGTTAATTTCTTAATTAAGGAAAAGTAACAAACCAAGAGTAACAGGGCAAGCTTAAAGAAATAATAAAAATTATACAATGAAGAGTTTGATCCTGGCTCAGGATGAACGCTAGCGGCAGGCTTAACACATGCAAGTCGAGGG
>JAQUYF010000067.1 GCA_028691975.1 Bacteroidales bacterium
TATACACTATCCTGGACAATTATTAAAATATTGTTTTTTTGGTATCTGCTTATATAGACAAGTAGCATACTTTTGTGAAAAGAACTAAAGATATTGCATCGGATCATACGTAAACCTGTTTTAATAATTATGCTTTGCACGCTGTGTGCTGAAATTTTGCCTGTATTCGGGGTTCAGACCTACCCGGAAGCGGGCAGAGTACCACAGCGTGTCGAAGCTGTTATTATGTTCTGGAATATGGAAAATTATTATGACCCGTTCGACGACCCTGAGATTGCAGATGAAGAGTTTACCCCTTATAAAGAGAAGCACTGGACATGGAAAAAGTTTAAGCGAAAGCGTAACGGGATAGCTAAAACAATTATGGCAGTCGGTGATAAATGCGGCAACTATCCCGCCATAATAGGAGTCTGTGAGGTAGAGAACAGGATGGTGCTCAATCAACTTGTCAATGAGACTCCTCTCGCAAGGCTTAATTATGGGATAATACACAGGGATTCGCCTGATCTGCGTGGTATTGACGTAGGCCTGCTGTATAGAAAGGATCTTTTCGTGCCGTTATCTGTCAAAAGCATACGAGTCGATTTGGAAAGTGAAAGAAAGACACGGGACATTCTGTACGTTAAAGGAGTACTTCGTATTAAGGATGTTATGCTTCCGACAGACACTCTTCATCTGTTTGTCAATCATTGGCCGTCAAAGTTGGGAGGAGAGCAACAATCTTTTCCCGCACGTATGACTGCAGCCAATGTATTGCGCTTTGCCGTGGATTCGATTACAGGCAGGATGTCTGACAAAGCAATTCCGCCATTAATTGTGATTATGGGAGATTTCAATGACGTAGCTTCGGGTGTGCCGCTGCAATATGCGGTTGCCGACAAGGACTCTTTGAGAGTCACTTTGAAAGTGATGTCCGATACTGCGGAGGATCGTCCGAAAGGAAGCATCAAGTTTCGCGGAGAGTGGGAACAGATAGACCATTATATCGTGTCGGAAGCCGTTTTCGACAGGGCGAGAATGTTTATCTTCGCCCCGGATTTTCTAATGGAAGAGGATAAAACCTACCTCGGAAAGAAGCCTTTTCGTACATATATCGGTCCTCAATACCATGGAGGTGTAAGTGATCATTTGCCGATAGTGCTTTTACTTCATTGATTTTATTCGAGTGAAAGAAAAGTTGTATATTTGCCTGTCGGAAGGCCTAAAATGCACTACGACAATTTAAACAACACAAAATGAAGCAATATTTGGATTTACTCAGGTATATTAATGAGCATGGAACCTATAAGAGTGACAGAACCGGAGTCGGGACAAAGAGTGTGTTCGGATACCAGATGAGGATGGATCTCAGTGAGGGGTTCCCCTTGTTGACTACCAAAAAAGTGCACTTGAAGTCCATTATTTACGAGTTATTGTGGTTTATTGCCGGTGATACCAACATCAAGTATCTGCATGAGCATAATGTCTCCATCTGGGATGAGTGGGCTGATGAAAACGGGGATTTAGGCCCTGTTTACGGCCATCAATGGCGTAATTGGCCGACTCCCAAAGGGGGACACATAGACCAGTTGGCTGTTCTAATCGAGAAGTTGAAGACAGATCCGGATTCGCGCAGGCATATTATTTCCGCATGGAATGTGGCGGAAATAAGTAAAATGGCCTTACCGCCATGTCATGCGATGTTTCAATTTTATGTTGCCGACGGCAAGTTGTCTTGCCAATTATATCAAAGGAGTGCGGATGTCTTTATCGGAGTCCCTTTTAATATTGCCTCCTATGCTCTTTTAACTCAGATGATTGCTCAAGTATGTGGATACCGGGTAGGGGACTTTGTCCACACTTTTGGGGATGCTCATATCTATCTCAACCACTTTGACCAGGTTGCGGAACAGCTTTCAAGAGAGCCACGCCCGTTACCTAAGATGATTATCAATCCTGAGAAGAAAGATATCTTCTCTTTTGAATATAATGATTTTACACTGGAAGGCTACGATCCGTATCCTGCCATAAAAGCCCCGATTGCCGTATGAAACCCAAAGAAATATCTATAATTGTGGCCCTTTCCGACAACAGAGCCATCGGTCGCGGCAATAAGATGCCATGGCATATTGCCGAAGACATGAAATTTTTCAAAAAAACGACTATGGGTGGAACTGTCATCATGGGGCGAAAAACTTGGGAATCGTTGGGTTGCAAGGCTTTACCTCATCGGCAAAATATAGTAGTAAGTCGTTCTCTTCAGTTGGAGCCTGTATCGGATGATTTGCAGGTAACGGTGGCAAGGACTCTTGAAGAGGCAGTCGAAGCTGCTACTGCCGATAGCATCTTCGTAATAGGTGGAGGGGAGATTTACCGTCAGGCAATTAGCTTAGCCACACGTATTTACATGACTAAAGTTCATACGTATATCTCTGATGCAGACACCTTTTTCCCGGAGCTGGACAGTGATCTGTGGATGGAGGTCCTCTGGAGTGAGATACAGCGTGACGCAGAGAGCGGACTCGAGTTTGAATTTGTGCTGCTCAAGAAATTATCAGACTGAATAATATAACACTAATTATACTATGAATACTTCTCGAGACAATTTCGGAAGCCGTTTTGGAGTACTTGTGGCTCTTACAGGATCAGCGGTTGGACTTGGTAACCTTTGGAGATTTCCCTATCTTATGGGGGAAAACGGTGGGGCCGCTTTCATCATTATCTATCTAATCTTTGTATTTGTACTGTGCCTGCCAATTATGTATTCGGAATTTGTGCTCGGCCGCAGAAGTCAAACCAATGTATTCGGTGCTTTTAAAGTACTTGCTCCCGGCTCGAAATGGAGCATAGTGGGGCTATTTGGGGTACTTGCATCCATCAGTATATTAGCTTTTTATTGTGTAGTCGGAGGGTGGTCTATCGAGTATTTGGTTAAGGCGCTTTGTTTTGACTTTACTCGACAGGGGACCGTCAATTATGAAACAATGTTTTCCGACTTTGTCTCTTCTCCCGTTAAACCTGTTGTGTATCATGTTATCTTTCTGGTTATGACGGCAGCGATTTGTTTGGGAGGAGTAAAAAAAGGTATTGAGAAGTTTGCGAAGATTATGATGCCTTTACTGTTTGTTATGGTAATAATTATTGCCATACGGTCTCTTACCCTTGAGGGGGCGAGTGCGGGCATCTCATATATGTTCAAGCCGGACTTTTCAAAGATTAATTCCGGAACGCTTTTAGCTGCATTAGGGCAGGCATTCTTCTCTTTATCACTTGGTTGCGGCACTATTATGACATACGGCTCATACGTCAGTAAAGATGAAAATATCATGAAGTGCTCTGTGATTACTTCATTTTCGGACACGTTGTTTGCGATAATTGCGGGATGTGCCATTATGCCGGCCGTATTTGCCTTCGGAATAAGTCCGTCTGAGGGTCCCGGTCTGGTTTTTATTACTTTGCCGAGGATTTTCGCTCAACTTCCTCTGGGTGGAATTATTGCCATTCTTTTCTTTCTGACATTACTTTTAGCAGCCGTAACTTCGTCAATTTCTCTTTTGGAAGTCGTTGTAACATATCTGCTTGAGGAGTTCAAAATAAAGCGTAAAACAGCAGTTTTTCTAACATTCTTCCTGATCTTGATACTTGGCACTTTGTGTTCTCTTTCTCAAGGAGTTCTGAGTGACATCAAGCTGTTCGGAATGACATTTTTCGACTTCTTTGACTATGTATCGTCCAATATCCTGATGCCTGTCGGAGGATTGCTGATAGTCTTATTTGTGGGATGGCGGCTCGGCAAAGCCAATTTGTTTGACGAATTGACCAATAGCGGCAAACTTAAAGTACCACAGTGGTTGCTCGAAATAACTTTCTTTATTATCCGATTTTTAGCTCCTGTTACTATCGCCGTGATAATGATTTTCTAATCGTTTATCGCCTCGACAGGATTGAGATTGGCTGCTGCGCGGGCAGGAGCCACACCGGCCACTATACCGATAATTATCGCAATACATGAGCCGAGCATTATGTTGCCGAAGGTTAGGGTCAACTTAATCATACGTACCGGTATTATCAATGTACAGAGATAGACCAGTGCGATTCCCCAAAAGCCACCTGCAAGGGAGAGAGTCGCCGCTTCTATCAAAAACTGTAACGTAATAACATATTTTTTGGCACCGAGTGCCTTCATGATACCTATCTGATTGGTTCTTTCCTTTACCGAGACAAACATAATATTCGCTATGCCGAAGCCTCCTATCAGCAGGGAAAAGCCACCGATGATCCACCCGAGCAGGTTGACTGTCTTGAATATGTCTGCAATTGTATCTATGGCATAAGAGATTTCGTTGATTGCAAAGTTGTTTTTCTGTTGCGGCTGCAAATGTCGAGCGGATCGCATCAGAGATGTTATTTCGCCGGATAGAACATCCTTTTCCACCTCTTCGCGCGGAGTCACGACTATTGTCCCGTCCACAGAGGAAAGATCTACCATTGTCCGTGCAAAATTGATCGGAACCAACTTTACCTCATCTACATTTGTCATACTGACAGCACTTTCTCCCGTATTTTGGAATACCCCAATCACTATCGCGTCAGATATTCCTACCTTTATGATCTTTCCAAGCGGATCTTCCCCATTCGGAAACAGCTTATCTCTCACCTGCTTACCTATTACTACAACGTGTGTTCCATTCTCCAATTCATGTGAAGAGAAGCCGCGCCCGAGATCTATCTTGTCCCGAATGATCATATCCCAGTTTTCGGAGACACCTATAATATCTCCTTCGGAAAAGGAATTGCCTCTATATTTTGCACTTCCTTTAAAAGATATGTTATAGGCAATCCTGTCGTACGTTTTGGAATTATTGCTAATGTATTGAAATTCTGAATAGGTAATATTGGGCCTCTTGCGGTATTCCCACCATTTGAAGACTCCGTCATCTTCCGGCTTCATCGGATAAGATTCCACCATAATCAGATCACTGCCAAAGGCTTCAAATCCCTCATTAATAACATTCTTAATAGAATCCACCACTGTCATCACGGCAACTATCGAGAAAATGCCGATACTGACACCCAGCAGTGACAGAAACGTCCTGAATTTATCAACTTTCAGTTGAGAAAAGGCAAATACTACAGACTCGCCGACAAGTTTCAGAATACCTCCGGCTTTTTTAAAAAATTGTTTCATTTCAAATCCTCCCTACAGACCTATCTTCTTTTTTAAATCCCTGATGGTATCAAATGCCTCCAACGGGGACAATTTGTTAATATCGATTTGTTTAAGTTCTTCCTTTATATCAAGCAGTAATGGATCATCCAACTGATATAAAGATAGTTGTATCGGCTTGCTCTGCTGACGGGCAACCGACTCAATTGTTTGTTGACTCTCTGCTTTTTCCAGAGATTTAAGTTTAATCTCGGCATTCTTAATCACTGTATCAGGCATCCCTGCCAGCCGAGCCACATGGATACCAAAGCTGTGGGCCACACCTCCTTCACATATTTTCCTGAGGAAAATCACCTTTCCATCCACTTCCTGTGCGGAAATGTGATAGTTGTGCACGCGAGGATAGAGTGCCTCCAGATCATTCAGTTCATGGTAGTGCGTTGCAAAAAGGGTTTTAGGGTGCGGGGCTACACCGTATCCTTCTCCTTCATGCAGATATTCTACTATGGACCAGGCAATTGACATGCCATCGTATGTGCTGGTGCCTCGCCCTATCTCATCTAATAGCACAAGAGAGCGTTGCGACAGGTTGTGAAGAATGGTAGCCGCTTCGAGCATCTCCACCATAAAGGTAGATTCTCCTCTCGATATATTGTCGGAGGCGCCAACCCTGGTAAAGATCTTATCCACAACACCTATTTCGGCACTCTGTGCCGGAACAAAGCATCCTGTCTGGGCAAGCAAAACGATCAGTGCGGTCTGCCTCAAGAAAGCGGACTTTCCTGCCATATTAGGTCCTGTCAGGATGATAATTTGTTGAGAATCATTACTTAAAAACAGATCATTGGCAATATACTCTTCTCCGGCAGGCATCATGGTCTCAATTACAGGATGTCTTCCCTGTACAATCTTGATATCCAAACTGTTATTTACGTGAGGACGACAATAGTTATTGGATATTGCAAGGTCTGCAAAGCCGGCCAAACAATCCAGTTGTGCCACAATTGCCGAATTCTGCTGTATCGAAGGTATCTCCTGCTGTATCTTTCCGACCAGCTCGGCATAGATCTTTGCTTCAAGTTCTACAATCTTCTCCTCTGCGCCGAGTATCTTCTCTTCGTACTCTTTAAGTTCCGGAGTAATATACCTCTCTGCATTGACAAGAGTCTGCTTCCTGATCCATTCTGCAGGAACTTTGTCGGAATGTATATTGCGCACTTCCAGATAATAGCCGAATACGTTGTTGTAACTCACTTTCAGTGAGGAAATGCCGGTTCTTTCCTTCTCGTGCTGCTGTATATGCAGCAAGATCTCTTTTCCATGAGCCATGGTATCGCGCAACTCATCAAGCTCCGCGGAAACCCCTGCTGCAATCACATCTCCTTTGCCAACCTGCACGGCCGTATCACTCATTATGGTACCGGAAATAGCCTGAAATAACTCCGTACAGTAGTTGAGCTTTGTGGCAAAATCGTCAATAATAGCCTTATTGTCAGTTGCCTGTAATGTATCTTTTATCTCAGATACACTCTTCAGCCCCCTGCCAAGTTGCAAAGCCTCTCGAGGAGCCAGCCTGCCTGCCGCTGCCTTTGAGAGGATCCTCTCCATATCTCCGATATTGGCAATGGAGTCGCGAATCTCCTCTCTGAGTGTCTGATTGTCCGCAAAAGCGGAGACCACATCATACCTCTTCTCAATCTTATTGATATCCTTCAAGGGCATTGCCAACCATTCTCTTAAGAGTCTTGCTCCCATCGGAGAAGCGGTTCTGTCTATGACAGAGAGTAAGGATGAGCCTTCCGCTCCCGCAAATGAGTTGAATATCTCCAAGTTGCGAAAGGTAAACTTATCCATCCAGACAAAATCCCCCTCATCTATTCGGGAAATAGAGCGAATATGGCCCAACCCGCTATGCTGAGTAACTTCAAGATAGAAGAGAATTGCACCTGCTGCAGTAATTCCCAACGGCAAGTTGTCTACACCGAATCCTTTCAGAGAGTCAAGTCCGAACTGCGTGCAGAGCTTCTTGCGATCCGATTCATAGACAAATGCCCATTCATCGAGTGTTGAGACATAGGCGATACTGCCGAAACGCTTTTTAAATCCCTCCTGATAGCCACGTTCTACGAGGATCTCTTTCGGCGCCATATTGGCAAGCAATAGGTCAATGTACTCCATTGATCCCTGTGCTATCTTAAAAGTGCCCGTAGAGATATCTACGATGGCAATGCCTGCTTTATCATGAATATGTTTGACATCTTTGTTGAAATGGATGGCCGCCAAAAAGTTGTTCTCCTTCTGCTGAAGCAGTGTGTCATTGTAAGCCACACCGGGAGTAACCATCTCGGTAACACCTCTCTTGACTATTTTCTTTGTCATTTTCGGATCTTCAAGCTGGTCGCATACAGCCACTTTATATCCTGCACGGACAAGCTTTGGAAGGTAGGTGTCAAGGGCATGATGCGGAACACCGGCCAATTCGATATAAGTGCCCGAACCACTTGCGCGACGCGTCAACACAATACCCAACACTTTACTCGCAATCACTGCATCTTCGCCAAATGTCTCATAGAAGTCCCCTACACGGTACAAAAGCAACGAGTCGGGATATTGTGCTTTTATCTCGGCAAACTGCTTCAGCAGTGGTGTTTCAGGATTCTTCTTTTTTTCACTCATAGCCTACAAAAGTACCAATAAATATTTATCTTTGTTAGATAAAAGCTCATTTAGAAACAAAAATTATGACACGAAAAACTTCATTATTGAGATTCGCTCTCATTCTACCCGTTATTGCATTATTTGCCCTCAGTTGTAACCAATCTCCGGAGGCAAAGTTTGAAAAAGAGATGACTGCATTTATGCAGGATATTAGTTGTCCGGGACTTAGCGTTGCCGTAGTAAAGGACAATCAGATCATCTACAACCACTCGTTTGGCGTAAAGAGTCTTGAGACCAACGAACCGGTAACTAATGAATCTATCTTCAGAATCGCTTCCATATCAAAGTCTTTCTCTGCCACATCAATGATGCAGCTTATAGAGGCCGGCAAAGTCTCTCTTGATACCGATGTCAGCGACCTGATGGGCTTTCCTGTTAGAAATCCCAAGTTTCCGGAGAGAGTCATAACTCTTAGAATGCTTATGTCTCACACTTCAAGTCTCAATGACAACGAAGGTTATTTCACTTTGGATGTTATTAATCCTGAGAAGAACGAAAACTGGGCCAATTGCTACAATGACTATGAACCAGGCACCGGTTACGAATATTGCAACCTGAACTTCAATATGACAGGCACTTTCATTGAAAGGATTTCAGGTGAGCGTTTTGACCAATATGTAAAACACCACGTACTGGATCCGCTTTCTCTCTACGGCGGCTACTGCGTCGACTCTTTGGATGCTTCCAAGTTTGTAATGCTCTATGCCTACAATGACTCTACCAAGACCATGGACCCTGAGCCTGAAGCATACGCCCCTCGCAGAGAGCAGATTACCAACTATGTAATGGGTTATTCCACACCTGTATTCTCGCCTACGGGAGGAATGAAGATCTCTGCTTTGGATCTTGCCAAATATATGATGATGCACATGAACTACGGCACATCTCCTCTCAACAATGTTACTATTATCTCGGAAGAGAGTTCCAAGACCATGCAGACACCTCTTTCATCCAATGAAAATTACGGCCTTGCTCTAAATCAGACTGATCGCTTTACCCCCGGTATTACGCTTGTAGGACATACCGGCGGAGCATACGGACTTCGCAGCGCTATGTATTTCAATCCTGCAGAAAAATACGGCTTCACCATCATAAGCAGTGGGTCCAAAGAGACAGCCACCAATGGTCAGGATATTTTGAGAGGTTCTATCGAACTGATGTATAACAATTTCATCAAATAACTTTGTATAAGTATCCCACCTATTCTTCCGAAGTTACTCCCAAGAAGAGGCTCGGACAGCATTTCCTTACCAATCAGGACGTTGCCGGACGGATTGTCTCCTCATTGAATAACCACGCAAATGTACTGGAGGTTGGTCCTGGTACGGGTGTGCTGACTCAGTATCTGCTCGAAATTCCGGACACTAACCTCAAGGTTGTAGAGATTGACGAAGAGTCTGTCTCATATCTATTAGAACACTTTCCGCAGATTGCGAAAGGCTTGTACAGTGCTGATTTTCTGAAGATGGACTTGACAAAGGTATTTCCGCAGAGCTTCTCAATTATCGGCAATTTCCCATACAATATCTCTTCTCAGATCTTCTTTAAAGTGCTGGATTACCGCGATCAAGTGCCTGAAGTGGTATGTATGATACAGAAAGAGGTGGCGGAACGCCTTGCAGAGAAGCCGGGATCGAAAACGTATGGAATTTTATCGGTGTTGTTGCAGGCCTGGTACGATATTGAATATCTGTTTACGGTACATGAGAACGACTTCTTACCGCCGCCCAAGGTTAAATCGGCCGTTATTCGCCTTGTACGCAACTCTCGCAGCAACTTGGGGTGTAACTCCGATGACTTTAAAAAAGTGGTTAAAACAACCTTTAATCAGCGAAGAAAGACGATTCGCAACTCGCTTAAGCCGCTACAGATAGAAATTCCCGCCGATACGCCTTATTTAGATGAGCGTCCCGAGCAACTTTCCGTAGAAGACTTCATTCTGCTCACCAACCATATTTTTGATCAGAAGTAAGGTATTTTGTTTTGCGTATAAAACAAAAAAACATTAATTTTATTCCACATATAAAATGTATGGTAAAAAACCAATCTTCTTCCTCGATGAAATACAGAATATCACTGGGTGAGATAAGTTTGCACGCCGGTTGGCTGATACCAAACACAAAGTCTATATACCGACAATGGCATTTTAAATCTGTTTCTACTCGATCCTGAAACTTCGTTGTTAGAGAATTTGGTTGCCATTAATCTCTTGCGTATTTATGGTCGTGACGATGCTGTATTCTTTTACAAAAAAGGCGTTGAGGTCGATTTCGTTATTCCGGAAACGGCAACCGCCATACAAGTATGCTACAATCTTGATAACAGCGATGGGACTCTTGATAGAGATGTTTCGGCACTCATTAAATTGTCAAAAGTTGTTGAATGCAAGAAATTGATGATTATCACACGTGACCAAAAGCAGACCATAGAAGAATCAGGGAAGACAATAGAGGTTATTCCTGTTTGGGAATGGCTGCTGAATATCAAATAGTGATTTCCCTCAACTCGCCGAATTGTGAAAAGGTCAGAAGATAAATCAAAT
>JAQUYF010000068.1 GCA_028691975.1 Bacteroidales bacterium
ACAAGTTTTTAAACCTTAATTATATGCGACACGATTTTCCTTTTGTATGGTTTTTGGTGGCCTTTGCCGCCTACACCGCATTGCTTTTCGTAATTTCTTGGATTACAGCGCGAAAAGCAGGTAGTAATTCATTCTTTTCAGGTGACAGAAAGGCTCCGTGGCCGGTCGTTGCCTATGGAATGGTGGGCGCTTCAATTTCAGGAGTGACATTTATTTCCGTTCCGGGCAATGTCCTTGCACAGAACTTCTATTATATGCCGCTTGTCCTCGGATTTGTAGGAGGCTATATAATCATAGCAAAAGTTTTGCTGCCACTCTATTACAGAATGAACTTAACCTCGATTTACACATATTTAGGTGAGCGTTTTGGCAATAAGTCATATAAAACCGGCACCGTAGTATTTATGATTTCGAGGATTTTGGGTGCTGCCGTACGTATTTTCGTGGTCGTTGTTGTGTTTTTTGCATTTATTCCAAGGGGAATTGTAGAAAGTTCGTCTCCTATTTTCGTATTTACGATAGTGACACTTATCTTCCTGGTTCTCTTGTATTTCTATACTTATAAGGGTGGAGTGAAGACTATTATTTGGACGGATGTCCTGCAGACTACATTCATGCTTTTGGCTGTCTTTTTGACCATCTGGTTTGTCTGCAAAGATATGGGATGGACATTTTCAGGCATGGTAACAGCAGTAGCCGGTACTGAAAATCCACGGATTCCGGGAACTTGTTTCTCGGATATGTTCGACTGGAACTGGGGTCACGGGACTAATGCCGTTAAACAGTTTATCGCAGGTATCTTTATGACTATCGCTATGACAGGTCTGGATCAGGGAATGATGCAGAAAAATCTTGCGTGCAAGGATATACGGTCTGCGCAGAAAAATATGTACACTTCCAGCATTATCATTGTGGTCGTAAACTTCTTCTTTCTGCTGCTTGGCGCATTGCTTTCAATTTATGTTGCCAACAAGGGTGGCTTTGAGGCTCTCGGAATTACCAAGACTGACGAAATGTTTCCAACCATCGCAAGTCAGTATCTTGGGGTTGGCGTTGGTATCTTGTTTTTAATAGGCTTGATATCAGCCTCTTATCCAAGTGCGGGTGCTGCTCTTACATCGCTGACGACTTCGTTCTGTGTGGATTTCGTAGGATTCAATACACGTAATGATCTTACCGTTGAAAGAAAGGACAGGATGAGAAAATGGATACAGGCGGGATTCGCTCTGTTGTTTCTGATTATTATTGTAGTACTCTTTGTGGTAAGCGACGATGCGGTTATCAACCTTGTATATAAGTTGGCATCATATACTTACGGACCGTTGCTCGGACTATTTTTCTTCGGTATTCTGACAAAGTACAGGATTAAAGATGGTGCGGCTCCATATATTGCCGTTGCTGCTCCTCTGTTATGTCTTATTATAAATGTATTAGGCAAAAAGTTTTGGGGATTTGACCTTGGTTTTACTCTCTTGATTGTCAATGGGCTGTTAACATATTTCTTCCTTTGGCTGTTCAGGGTTAAAGGTAGTAGGGTTGATGCCATTTAACTTTCAGTAAATGACATTTTTAGAAATTATCCTTTTGGCTGTTGGGCTTTGTTTCGATACGCTTGCAGTCTCTCTTATCGGTGGAGCTTGCATTAGCAAGGTCACAATATGGAAGCGTGCCAAGATTTTGCTGAGTTTTGCGCTGTTTCAGGGTGGTTTCACCTTTATCGGGTGGGCACTTGGAACGGGTGTCAGCCAATACATTGAAAGGTATGATCACTGGGTGGCTTTTGCCTTGCTCGCCTATATCGGCGGCAAAATGATAATTGAGTCTTTCTCAAAGAAGCAGGATGAAAGAGTTGATTTGCTGAATACTAAGCAGCTCGTGATTGCATCTATTGCAACGAGTATTGATGCTCTTGCTGTTGGAATTTCGCTTGCGATGGTTGGTCTTGCAATCGGAAGAATTCTTTATTCTGTGCTGATCATTGCTATTGTTACCGCTCTTGCGGCGGAAATAGGTTTGCGCGGGGGTGCAAAATTGGGGAAAGTGCTGGGTAAAAAGGCCGATTTGATTGGCGGAATCATTTTGTTTGCAATAGGGGTAAAAATCCTTGTGGAGCATCTCATGGCCGCATCCGCAGCTACCGCGATACTGTTATGATATGGCGTGGGCTGCCGGCGACGATGCTGCCGGTGGGGTGCTGACGGGGTGCTGTCGGGGTGCTGTCGGGGTGCTGTCGGTGCTGCTGACGGTGGAATTGGTTAGCGGGATGCTGTCGGTGTGATTTAGTCGGTGTGGTTCCTCCAGCGTGACTTTGCCGGCGATGTTTGACGCGCTTCTACGGGCGATTGAGTGTCTGACTTCTGAACGACTTCTATGTGATGAAAGACAAATAAACGTGTACAGCGTACTCTGTGAGGCTGTGCCGAAAACAACACTTATGAAGTCAGATAAAGAAATGGCTACTGATAAAAAAACGTTATACAACTGTACCTTGTTGTTTAAAATTTTTATACCTTTGCGGACCGAAATCATAAAAGCACGGTTGTATGATTCTCTTCTCAATTAAATTTAGGCAGTTCCTAATTGTCAGTGCCACAGCAGAATGCCGTGCGGCACTTATGGCATTTTGGCGATCAGCCTTGGAAAAATTAAATCCTCGAGTCTGTTGGTGGTAACTTCTTTCTTCATGATGTAAACATGAGTTAATAAACCATTAAAACAGAGGACAATGATTGAAATTTTTTACAAAGCAGACCAACAAATAGTTACTTCAGATGTAACCGAGACACTGAAAGACCTTAGAAGGGAGGATGTGTTGTGGATGGACCTTTTCTCTCCGACAGGAGAGGAGAAACGTGCAGTAGAGGAGTTTATACATACTAATTTGCAGAGTAGGGCGCAGGCTGAAGAGATTGAAAGTTCTTCTCGTTACTCGGAGACTGAAGAGGCTATTTTTGCCAATACCAATTTCTTGATTCCCGGTCCGGAAAATTATTCGATGGAGTCTGTATCTTTTATATTGACAGGTGATATAATTGTCTCAATTCGTCAGGTACCTTTGCGTAGTTTCACTGATATTCAGCGCCGTATGGTGATGAACAACAGAACTTATCCTACAGGTTTCCATATTCTTTTAGGTATTATGGAAAATCGTATCGACTTGGATGCGGATATGATTGAGTTGATGTCTAAGGAGATTGAGCAATACAGCAAAAGAGTGAGTTTGGGTGAGAATGTGGGGGAGGAGTTTTTGCTGGATGTTAATTTGCTGCAGGAAAATACGATGTTGGTGCGTGAAAATATTGTTGATAAGCAGCGTATGATTTCGAGTATCTTGAAGAGTGATAAGACTCCGGATACAATCAACAATAAGTTGTCAATATTGTTGAAAGACGTTTCTTCGCTAATTAATCATACTAATTTCAGTTTTGAACGTCTTGATTATCTGCAGAATACAGTTATTGGTCTGATTAATTTGGAGCAAAATAAGATTATGAAGGTGTTCACCTTCGTATCACTGCTGCTGATGCCTCCAACATTAATTGCAGGTATCTATGGTATGAATTTCAAACTGCCGCTATTCGGCGGATATTGGGATTTGTTTATTACCTTAGGTATGATGCTAATCCTTGTTGTAGTTGTTGTCATAATATTTAAAAAACGCAAGATGCTGTAGTTCTTGCAATTGTTCCACATCTTAGGGATTTTTTCTGTTGAGATTTTTACTTTTACCATTGTGCCTCTGTATTTACCGGAGGTGTTTGTTCTGCTATTATGTGCTGCTATTTCGTCAGAGACGTCATTTTGTTCTTGACGGTAGCGTATATTACCTCCCTGACGGACATAGGGATTTACTCTTCGAGAAATACGCTGAAGTACAGGGCGATAGCGCACAAGCGAATCCCCATGTCCCAAGCAAAATGCCCAGTGGCGATCATTTCAGCAGAGACATAGGGATTGACTTTTTGAGAAATACGCTGATGTACAGGGTGATAGCGCACAAGCGAATCCCCATGTCACAAAAATAGTTCATGTTGTGGGGTGTCTCTCTGTCTGCGGCGGTGATTTTCATGTGTTTTGGTATGTTTGGAGTTGTTTTGGCGGCTGCGGGACTGGCTACAATTGGAGGTGTTTTTGTGATGGGACAAGATCGGATTCACGTGTGAGAAGAAATACGACGTTATGATTACATGTTTTTATGGAGAGAATAATCGGAAAGGCCGTATAATAATATTTGCGAAAGGCTTGGTTGCTGAAGAGTTGTTGAATAGCTGTTTAAGTGGACTGTGAAGTGATAAGAGCAAAAATTGGATTATTGAAAGGGTTTTGATAATTTTGAAGTTTGAATGAGAAGAGATGAACGTCTGAGCGAGGGATCATTGTCTGAACGAGGAATGAGTGTATGAGCGAGGGATAATTGTCTGAGCGAGGTATGAGTGTCTGAACGATGCTGACTGTTTGAACGCGGAATGAATTCCTGAATGATGGGTTAATGTCTGAAGGGAATATAAATTGAAGTTTGAATGAGAAGAGATGAACGTCTGAACGAGGAATGAGTGTATGAGCGATGCTGATTGTTTGAACGCGGAATGAATTCCTGAATGATGGGTTAATGTCTGAAGGGAATATGAATTGAAGTTTGAATGAGGGATGAATTTATACATATTAAGGGTGCGCGAGTCAATAATCTGAAGAATATTGACGTCGATATTCCGCGCAACAAATTTACAGTTATTACCGGAATTTCAGGTTCGGGTAAGTCTTCATTGGCATTTGATACGCTCTACGCGGAGGGTCAGCGCAGATTTGCCGAAAGCATATCATCGTTTGCGCGCCAATTTTTGGGCATGACCAGTAAACCTGCTGTCGATCTGATTACCGGCATACCACCGGCAATCGCCATTGAGCAGAAGGTCAATACCCGAAACACTCGTTCTACCGTAGGTACAACCACGGAAATATATGATTATCTGCGACTTCTATTTGCCAAAGTTGGCAAAACCATATCTCCTGTTTCCGGAAGGGAAGTGACTCGCGATACCGCGAAAAATGTGGCCGACTATGTAATATCACTGCCTCGGGGCAGCGCGGCTCTGATACTTGCGGAGATTAAGTGGGATGACGAGAATAAGGTAGAGAAGGTACTGTCGCTCAAAGAGGAAGGTTTCAACAGGCTGGCCGCCAAAACCGGCGAGATACATACGATGGACGAGGTGCTTCGGAATACTGGCCAATATCCTGATCTTAAGTTGCTTGTGGATAGAATTCGTGTTGCGGACGATGACGATACGTACAGTAGAATTTTGGACTCGGTCCAGACTGCATTTACCAAAGGGGAAGGCTATATTTTCGTTGTAGGTGAAAGCGGTGTAAAGAGTTTTTCAAATCTTTTTGAGGCCGATGGAATATTGTTTGAAGAGCCTTCAGAACAGCTGTTTAGCTATAACAATCCTTTAGGCGCGTGCCCAAATTGTAAAGGATTTGGCAATCTGGTTGGAATTGATGAGGCTCTTGTCGTGCCTGATCAGACGCTGAGTGTATATCAGGAGGCGGTTGCCTGTTGGCATGGTGAGGTGATGAAGAAGTTTTACAATGAGTTGGTGATGTCGGCTTACAAGTTTGATTTTCCGATACATAAGCCGTATATGGAGTTGAGCAGGGAGCAAAAGGAGATATTATGGCGAGGTAATCAGTACTTTACGGGGATTGACCCGTTTTTTGAGTGGGTCGAAAGCAATAGATACAAGATACAGTTCAGAACGATGATGGCGCGATATGTGGGGAGGACTACATGTCATGTATGTGGCGGTTCACGACTGCGCAAAGAGGCTTTGTGGGTGAAAGTCGGTGGTAAAAATATTTCAGAATTAATGGATATGACTGTCAAAGAGTTGATTACGTTCTTTGATAGACTTGTTGCCAATTCAGGTGGAATTGTTTCAGAAGGAGTTGAAGTTCGTACAAATGGGGACAATTGTCCTGATTTGCAAGGTGCTGATATGCTTAGCGAGTATGATTTGCAAATAGCAGAGAGACCCTTGAAGGAGATCAGGCAGCGATTGGAGTATATTCAACTTGTGGGGTTGTCTTACCTGACACTTAATCGTGCTGCGAGTACACTTAGCGGGGGCGAAAGTCAGCGAATCAATCTTGTAAGTTCTCTCGGCAACAATCTTGTCGGCTCAATGTATATCTTGGATGAACCGAGTATTGGGCTACATTCGCGTGATACTCAGAAGCTTATATCTGTGCTGAAGAAATTGAGAGACCTTGGTAACACTGTGGTTGTGGTCGAACATGACGAGGAGATTATGCGTGCAGCAGACGAACTGATTGATATTGGTCCACTTGCAGGTATCAATGGTGGCGAGATTATGTTTCAGGGACGTATTGAGGATGGAATCGCTGAGGTGACTGCTGCGGAGAACGCTGAAGGTGATGACAATGCTAATGCGAAGGATGTTGTCACAGGACTTGCGCCTGACACAGTCGATGGCACAGTCGATGGGGCAGTGGTGAATGGCAAGTGTGAATCACCTGAAGAGAGTCCTATCTCCTCAGAACGAGAGGCCGTAGGTGTTGATACTGGATCTGTTTTTGGTGCAACCGAAAAGAATAGTGATGATATAAAGCACTCATTGACAATAGATTATCTGTCAGGAAAGAGGAGGATTGAAGTGCCTGCGCACAAGCGGCATTGGAGCTATTCGATTGAGTTGGTAGGTGCTATGCACAACAATCTGAAAAATGTCTCAGTTAAATTTCCGTTGCGCTGTATCACAGCTGTTACAGGGGTCAGTGGAAGTGGCAAGTCATCGTTGGTAGGGGATGTTCTGTATCCTGCGCTCTATAGACATATTAACCAATTTGGGCAGAAGCCCGGACTCTTCAGGGAACTTCGTGGTGACCTCAATAAAGTGACTGCTGTTGAATATGTTGACCAAAATCCAATTGGCAAGAGCTCTCGTTCCAATCCTGTTACCTACCTTAAAGTGTATGACGATATCCGTAAACTGTATTCGGAGCAGCCTTACGCAAAGCTCAACGGCTACGGTCATTCACAATTCTCGTTCAATATCGAGGGAGGACGCTGCCCCGAGTGCCTTGGAGATGGGTATATCAGTATTCCCATGCAGTTTATGTCTGACGTCAAAATGGTCTGCGAGTCGTGCGGAGGGAAGCGCTTTAAACCTGATATACTTGAGGTTAAATATCAGGGTAAGGATATCAATGATGTACTGAACATGAGCGTCGAGGACGCTGTGGCATTCTTTGGTGCGCAAAAAGATCTTACTGCTCAGAGGATTGCTGAGAGACTGCAGCCACTGCTTGACGTAGGTCTTTCGTATGTTCAGCTCGGGCAAAATAGCAGTACACTCAGCGGTGGCGAAAGTCAACGTATTAAGTTGGCTTCGTTTCTCGGTAAGGATGCAGATGTTGCCTCCGGTCACAAATCTATATTGTTTATCTTTGATGAGCCGACTACGGGGTTGCATTTCTACGATACCGAGAAGTTACTTGCTTCGTTTAATGCCCTGGTGGCAAAAGGGCATTCAATATTAGTTGTAGAACATAATTTGGATGTGATTCGCTGTGCTGACTGGGTGATTGAACTTGGACCGGATGCGGGGGACAAGGGCGGAGAGGTTATCTTTGAAGGTACTCCCGAGAATCTTGCGCTTCACAGTGAACTTCCAACCGGTGCCGCTCTTTTGCATCAGCATCATTTCGAGGAATAATCTTAATATCTTGCTTTGTTGCTGCTGCCGCCACAAAATGGGCTTTAAATGTGGCCGTCAGCAGCGGAAACACATGGTTGGCCACAAAAACAGCCTTCCGCGTGGCCAGAGCATACCCACATAGCCCAATACTAAATCTACAACTTGGCGGATATTGAGAATCTACATCATTTTTAATGTTTCGACATTCCTGATTATTGTGCGCTGCGACGAAATGTCCCTTTCGGTGCTATCAAATGCGCCTCAAAGAATAAGTAGTTGCTGCAGTGGCCCTTATAGGCGGGTGACTTGTTTGACTTCTCTGATGCGCTTCAGGGCGGCAATGATTTTGTCGAGTTCGTTGTTGCTTGGGGTAAAGAGTTGCATATTTATCTCGTAGCTGCCGCGAATACTTTCGTTGGCTGAGATACTTCGTATTGATGACCTGAAGCCATTAACAACGCTAATAACAGAGTTCATCACAGACATATCTCCATCCACAAGTACTCTCATGGCTACTTGGAAGCTGCTCTTACCGGCCGATTCTTTCCATCTGACTTTTTGGATACGGTATGGATAGTTTTCAATCAGTCGCGAAGCATTAGGGCAGGACATTCTGTGTATTTTGATGCCTTCCTTAACGGTAACAAATCCGAATACTTCATCTCCGAAAATAGGATTGCAACATTTGGCCATTTTATAATCTACATTATCCAACTTGCCGTCTATTACGAGATAATCCGATGCGTATGATGTCTCAGAAGTATGTTCGTTATGTTCAACCCCAACAACTGCAGCAGTAACTGTATTTTTGTTGCTCAGGTATTCTTTGATCTCGATAGCATTGATGTCTTCACTGCCTATGGCTCCATAAAACTCGTTGATAGTCTTAAATTTGTATTTCTTAACAAGGATCGCCAAATCCTCGTCGTTAAGTACTAACTTCCAGTTTTTCAGACGTCTGTCAAGTATCTCTTTTCCTAAATTCGCACGCTTGTATTCCTCTTCTTTGAGCTTTTGCTTAATCTTATTTCGTGCCTTTGAGGTCACGACGATGTTTAACCAGTCAGGAGAAGGTTTCTGATTTTTATTGGAAATGATGTCTACAACATCTCCCGTCTTGAGTTTCTCGCGGATTGGCACCATCTTGCCGTTGACTGTTCCACCTGAACATTTGATGCCCAGATTGGTGTGTATTTCGAAGGCAAAGTCGAGGAGTGTTGCGCCGAGCGGCAGTTGCCGCAAATCACCTGTCGGTGTAAATACGAATATTTCGTTCAGAACGAGCGGTGAAAATTGCTCGTACTTGTCATTTGATGAGGCTGCTACGGGCTCAGTCTTGGAAGCAGACTCGTGAGTCGAGGATGTGCCTGAAGTTGCACATGAAGCTATCTCTGATGCCTTTTCGGAAGTTGCGCCAGAGTCTGCGCCGGAGTCTGCGCCTGAAGTTGCGCCAGAGGCTGTCGCCGTGGCCTTTTCGGAAGTTGCGCCAGAGTCTGCGCCGGAGTCTGCGCCGGAAGTTGCTTCGGAAGCTGTCCCTAAATCTGCGCCAGAGGCTGTCGCCGTGGCCTTTTCGGAAGCTGCGCCGGAAATTGCGCTTGGAACTGCGCCGGAGGCTGCGCCGGAAGTTGCTCCATAGGATGCTCCTTGAGTTGCCCCGGAAGTTATCTTAGAAGCCTTTTCGGAAGCTGCGCCGGAAATTGCGCTTGGAACTGCACCGGAGGCTGCGCCTGAGTTTGCGCTGGGAGCTGCGCCGGAAGCTATCCCGAAAGTTGCCCCGGACGATGCGCTTGAGGTTACGCCTGAAGTCATCTCGGACGCTGTTTCGTCCTTTTCGGCGATTGATTTGTCAGATGCGGCATTATTAACTGTGGCGGCCATGGATACCCTTTTCAGACTCTCACGTACGCTATTTAGGTAGCCATTCATCCACTCTTCACTTTTGATCCCTTTGTAGGAGCTGTGTGAAGCATGTCCCATCTCGGCGATATAATCCATTCGAGCAGTCCTGATCTGCACTTCCACAGTACGTCCCTCATCAGTCGTCACAGTCGTATGAAGAGACTCGTAGCCATTCGGCTTCGGAAATGACAACCAGTCACGCAGACGTGTAGTGTCGGGCGTATATACCGAATTCACAAGTGAAAATACTTCCCAACACAGTTTGTGTTCTGTCTCGCGGTCCGGCGGTGAATCTATGATAAAACGTATGGCAAAAACATCGTATATCCCCTCAAAAGTCACATGTTGTGCATGCATCTTTTTCCAGATGGAATAGGCACTCTTTGTGCGAATCTTAAATTCATATTTTATGCCTCGGCTATCCAGCTTATCCTTTAGAGGCATAATAAATTTTGTTACAAGCTTTTCGCGGTCACGCTCAGTTGCCTTCAGATGATTGGTAATAGACCTGTATTGTTCCGGTTCGGAAAATTTGAGAAACAAATCTTCCAGTTCCTTCTGTACCCAATATAGCCCAA
>JAQUYF010000069.1 GCA_028691975.1 Bacteroidales bacterium
CCTTCGTGCTGATGCTATTGGTCCGTACGGAGCCTTGGCAATAGGTCACAGTTTTTCAAAAATCATGTTGAGCCTTGGAGTAAATATCTACCCTGTCATAAACGAAACGCAAAAGTCGGATCTTGGTCATGGTTCCGGAGCCTATGCCTGCGGTGCCTTCTTTGTGAGGTTGGCATATTCCTTCTGATTATCATACGACCCGTCCAAGATGTTGAATGGGTTGCTTTATTTAAGACATCATTAATATAAACTTTATGAAACATCACTAGTGTCCAAAGAAATTTAAAATAGTTCTTTGTAATAATTTGTTATACAATTAGTTATAGGCAAAAACGGCGCGTGTCGATTTGAATTGATTTCCCATCTTTGCAGTCAGAATGTAATCTTTACCTGCATGAATAGTGGAAAATACCTTTTCAGTCAACTCGTTGAATTTTTGCCAAAGCGAATATTTGATGGAATCGTCAAGAAGTACAGTGGAGACAAGTATGTGAAGACGTTCACATGCTGGAACCAGCTTCTTGTGATGATGTTCGGACAACTTTCCGGCTGCGACAGCCTTCGAGAGGTCGTCTGCATCATTGATGCCATCAAGAATAAGAGTTACCATCTCGGTTTTGGTACTGGAGACATAAAGCTTAGCAATGTCGCTTACGCCAATGCCAACCGAGATTACAAGATATTCGAAGAGTTCGCTTACTATATGATCAACCTTGCACAGACCAAAAGGCTTGACAGGGAGTTCATCTTGCACGGAAAGTTCTATGCGTTTGATTCCACAACCATTGACCTCTGTTTGAGTTTGTTCCAGTGGGCATTCTTTCGAAAAACTAAGGGAGGTATAAAAGTTCACACGTTGTTTGACGTTGTGACACAGATCCCGACCTATATTCATATCACGGAAGCCAAAATTCATGATATGAATGCGATGGATGACATTCCGTATGAACCGAATGCCTTCTACATCTTTGACAAAGGGTACTATGACCTTGCGAGGCTGTACAGAATCAGCATTATCGACTCGTTCTTTGTCATTAGACAGAAGTCTCATCTCAACTACGAGATTGTTGATGGTGAAGACTTGCTTGACGGTACGGATAACGTTCTGCTCGACCAGACAATATCCCTCACGGGCTATCAGACCAAGAATAGATATCCGGGTACTCTCAGGAGAGTAGTTTACTATGTTCCTGAACTGAAGAGAACTTTCACGTTCCTGACAAACAACGTTGCCCTCAAGGCCAGTGACATTGCCTTGTTGTACAAACAGAGATGGCAGGTTGAACTTTTCTTCAGATGGATAAAGCAGCATCTTCGAGTGACATCCTTTTGGGGCAACACGGAGAACGCTGTGAGAATACAAATTTATGTTGCGGTTATAGCATACTGCTTGGTAGCCATTGTCGAGCACGATTGCGTACTCAAAAGATCCACTTTCAATGTCCTCAGAGTTATCAGCAGGGTACTGACGGACAAGACTCCGGTCAGAGACCTCTTCAATGGGTCCGAAAAACTGTATGACATATGTGATCAACCTGTTCAACTCGAATTTGCTTTTAAATATTAATCGTTCAAAGATTTTCTTTGGACACTAGTGATATCATACAGTTTTTTATTGCGGTCTTTGCTCTAATAGAGCGATTAGGTGCTGTTTGTCGTCTGTCGTTATTGTAGTGGAGTCCTTAATTTTCAGGAGGGCTTTCCGTTTGGAGCTTCTAATGCCGTTCTGGGTGGTATTGAGGATGCGAGCCATGTAACGGGTGTCATAACCCTGTTCAATCAGCAAAACAATTGTTTTTTCTCTTTCAGACAGCTCTGACAGTGAATTAATGATTGGATTATCGCGAATGATAGAATCGGTTATGAAGTAGGTAGAAAGATTCTCTTTGTACTCTTTTTTGATGTTGTCGATTGCAAGATTGATCTCTTCTGTGGTCTTACCGGAGATACCGTCATTCCTTACCACTATCTCGTAGATTTGATTGCAAAAATTCGGCATCAGTCCGGAACATTGATCCAGAAGCTTACTGACTATTGCATTTTTGCTGCTCTCCTGCTCTGCCAACTTAGCTATCTGCCTGTTTTTCCTTGCCGAATTTCTGTAATAGAACAATAGCAGGACAATTACAACAATGACCGAAAGGGTGATAATCGCTATCATCCATGTGTTGTGCCGAGACTGCACAAGTTCCGCCTGCTTCTTGGACATCTCATACTGCCATTCGAGTTCGTTGATACGCCTCAGTGAGTTAATCTCATTTTGAGGCAGCCCCTGCTGCAAAGATTCCATCTGATGCTTCAGTCTGAGCGTCACATCCATATCTTCCGGGAAGATTGAGTATAATTCGACCGCATCCCTATAATATTTAATGGCTGCCGACTTATTGCCTAATGTTTCACAGCTATAGGCCAGATACTCTTTTATGCTGCGCTCTATTCGCATACAGCCAACAATCGAATATCTGATAGAATAAAAATCATAAGAGTCGAACAACTGCTCAGCTTCCTTCAGCATCTTATATGCAGCAGTATCAGCAGGATTTGCATTGTATAGTTCAATCCCCTCATCCAATATTGCTCTTACATGGGTGCATTGTGCTTCATACGTTCTATTACGTACTGTAACATACTTCCTGCCGAGTTTGTTTAGAGAGCCATTGCTCAGCAAAATGATTATTACAACGACTGCAATTGAAAGGGTTGCGAGGAAAATGGTTTTAAATTTCTTCATAGCTATGCATTCTTTGTTTCCGGTAACAAAGATAACTATAAAAAATGCGTTTGGCACAACAGGCACGGTAAGAACCGCATTGCACCAATACTAAATGTTTAATAATAAGGCATTTGCCAAATGCAAAGAACCGCTAAAACACCATCCCGATAGAGGCATTGCTTGCACTTCGTCGTTTAGCGGCATTCGCCTTTCCGAAATTATAGGAAACTGAAAGCAATACTACCCTTCCCATGGTATTATTCCAACTGTTTTGAATATAGTTTTCAGTCACTGTATTACTGCGGTTAAGGTCATCCACCTGATTGAGAATATTGTTGACTGTCAATCCGAAGGTAAAGGCCTTGATACTTCTGGCCACTTTGGCATCCCATTTACAATTATTCCTATCAAAGTCCTTTCCGTAGCCATAATATGTATTATAATTGCAACTTGTAGAGAGTTCAAAATCATGGGCAGTTATATATTCTGCGCTTAATGAATAAGCTACATTCCATAAGTTGGTATTGGCGTTAGGATCCACTGAATAGCGCGATATTGCATTACGGAAAAAAGTACCACAACGTAAGTTCAATTTGTCGGGGCTCCAAGAGAGATATGCCCCGGCATTATATGAAAAGCGGATTGTGCTGCTTTCCACAAAACCACTCTTCCCACTGTAAAACATATCCCCTGTCTTATCTCCCCAAAACTCTTTCATAAATACACTGTAGTCAAATGCATCTGCATCCAACCCTGCGTGGGCAGATTTAGACTGGTAACTCGTTGTAGAGTTGAAAGTTGATCCGGCTGAGAGATTCATCCTCCATTTACCGCTCTTTGCTAATGGAATTGAAAATGATGAATATAAACTTACGGAGCTTGATGGCTTTTTTATATTTACGGGAATGGCATAATTGATCCTGTCCCCGTCAAACCAACTTGCTGTGGAGATTGCCCTCTGATTCAAATTCCCAGACAAAAGGATGTTCATGCTCGCCTTATTCTTGGTCATTCCGGACATACTGAAAGATATTAGCTGTGTAAAGCCAGGACGCAAATATATGTTTCCGAGAGTGATTCTTGTGGGATTTGTCAGGTTGAGTATCGGCAAAGTACGCTCAGTAGATGGTCTTGAGGTATTTGCATCATACGATGCATTAAAAAACATATTTTTATAACCTGTTCTATATCTTAGGAATGGAGCCCAATTGATATACCATTCGTCTTTCCCTGTGGTTACATCCACTCCAAAAGATTTTGTATAAATGACATTTTCATAGGCACGCACCTGCGCACCGAATTGAATGTTGTTTTTATCCTTATTGTACTGAACAAGCAAACTTCCGTTATTGGAAAGGTATTTGCTGTCGGAAATAGCTGAATAGTAATCATTTGCCGATCCGTCGGCATTGAAGGCATCCTGACTTTTCTCTCTTACCGAAAAAGAACTTTGTGCGGTCAGCTGCACATTCCAATTGTCTGATATCGGCTCTGTATATTGGAGCTTTCCGCCAACAATATAGTTCGATAGAGAATCCAGATAGTTCAACTCTTTAGTATAATTCTCTTTTTCCGCAAAATATGTAACACTCTTTTCGAAAGAGGTCCCTTTAGTCTTTCCATACGAGCCATTTGCGGTGATAGTAAAGGCACGTCCCTTCTTACCCATATCCTTTAATCCGAAAATAAGAAATCCACTTGTAGAGAACTGACTGTCCTCTTTTCCGGTCAATCCTTCGGAACCATTCTGAACTTCATCGCTTTGTGAAGTTTCGGACTGAGATTCTCCTCTTGCAAGATTGTTTCCGAAAGAAAAGCCCGGAGTGAACGAAAGAGTGTATTTCTTTCTATCGGTATTTCTCAGTTCAAAATTAACTTTCAAGGCATCAGCTGTTCCGTTCTGTTCATTTTTATTCCATGACAGAATATCGTCAGACTGCTCCATAAATGTCGTTCTATCACTCCTTGAAAGAGATTTGTAGCTATCATTACTATACATGACGGAGAGTGTAGTGCTATATTTTTTGATTCTATCGGTATTCATGTTCACCCCTGCCTGATAACTCTGATGTATTCCGGAATTTGGCATCACAACCAAACCATTGTTATCTGATGATCCGTAAAAAATGACCACATCATCTCCGTTATTCACATTCTTTCCGTTGGCAAGAACCGTCACCTGATCCTTTTCAGTATAGGCAGAAACCATTGTTGACGCATTATATAAAAATCCCTGCTTCTCGATATACTCTCCCTGGTCTTTTGATGGAATATCCATACCGCCCGCAACTTTGACATTGCCGAAAACCCCTTTCCTGTACTCCTCTTTCAATTCCACATCCATCACTTTGTTCTTCTCCGCCTCCTTGATGCCGGTAAATTGAGCTTCATCAGACTCTTTATCAATGATTTTGATCTTGTCCACCATTTTTGCCGGAAGATTGTTCAGGGCCGCCGACTTGTCCCCCATAAAAAAAGTCTTTCCATTGATGGTGATCTGGGAGATGCTCTGTCCGTTAACTTTGACGTTACCCTGATCGTCAATTTCAAAACCAGGCATTTTCTTCAAAAGCGCAGCTAAGTTGTCATTGGAGAGAGTTTTAAACATTGTAGCGTTGTACACTATCGTATCTTTCAGATATTGGACCTGTTGGCCTGCAGCAGAAACGACAGAAGCATCAAGCATCTGCTCGTCCACATTCAATTTGATGGTACCGAGATCTTCCTCCCTACGCAAGTATATCTGCTTTTTGTATGGCTTGTACCCCAAATATTCCACCACGAAAATATAATCTCCTTTAGTTACACTTTTGAGCTGAACATTGCCGTCTCCATCAGACAATGTAAAATTAGTGATAATTGTATCTTTAGGATGGTGTATGTATACAGAGGCAAAAGCTATCGGTTCGTTGGTTATTGAATCTACTATCGAAGCTTTCAGGGTAAAGGAACTGCGTTCGAACATATCTCCCGAGATAATATATACTTGCGCTGACATTTGCATATATGAAACTGAAAGCAACAGCAGACAGGCTACAAAAAATATTTTATACGATTTCTTATCTTTCATTTTATTAAAATTAAGTGCGCAAATATACGATATATGTTAGTAACGCCAACCATGCCCACAAAAGTTGTGCCCCATCTCCCATATCAACAGAGCCCACATGAAGTGATTATTCGTAATGCCAAATATTTATTGTAAATTGCAGGGTATTTAATTCTAACCGATATGAAACGAAGACTTTATTTACTGTTGACTGTATGGCTTATGGTTGTATGCGGGTGCAACAATCAAACAAATTATTACAATCAGGTGGCAAAAGATCTGGATGCAAAGCTTGAAGCACTTGACTATCGTACTCAATTTGAGGAAATTATTGACAAGTGCGCAGACGATAAGGAGAAGGAAGCCATCTCTTTTCTATATGCCTATATGCCACTTGGGGATATTGCCGATTATGAGTCGGATCTCTATTTAGAAGGTATCAGGTATGCCTTCATGGCTCAAAAAGAGATGCCGTGGGGGTCAACTGTTCCGGAAGATATTTTCAGACACTTCGTGCTCCCGTTAAGAGTCAATAATGAAAATTTAGACTCAGCAAGGACCGTATTTTATAAAGAGTTAAAAGATAGAGTATCAGGACTTTCAATGTACGATGCAGTACTTGAAGTGAACCACTGGTGCCACGAAAAGGTGATTTACACTCCGAGCGATGCACGCACCTCTTCGCCATTAGCTTCAGTCAGAACTGCTTACGGAAGATGCGGTGAGGAATCTACCTTTACCGTAGCCGCGTTAAGGTCTGTCGGAATACCTGCAAGGCAGGTTTATACGCCACGTTGGGCACATACCGATGACAACCATGCATGGGTCGAGGCCTGGGTGGACGGGACATGGTATTATTTGGGAGCGTGCGAGCCTGAGGCAAAGCTGAATGTGGCATGGTTCAGCTCCACAGCCTTGAGAGCGCTGCTGATGCATAATAGAGTATTTGGCTATTACAAAGGCAGTGAGGACATTATCCAAAGGACAAAATGTTTCACAGAAATTAATGTCACTGCCAACTATGCCCCTGTCGCACGACTGCAGGTCAAAGTAGTGGACACGGAAGGCAAGCCTGTCAAAGGTGCTAAAGTAGAATACAAAATCTACAATTACGCAGAATTTTATAGTGCAATCAAAACTGTTTCGGACAAAAACGGTCTCTCTTCCGCCATTCTTGGAAAAGGAGATATCTTGATACGGGCAGCAAAATATGAGACTTTCGGCTATGTTAAAGCACGTGCAGGAGAGTCTGACGAAGCGGTTACAATAGTACTCGACAAAAAGGTTGGAGATCTGATTACGGAGGATATTGATATTGTTCCACCTGTTGAAGGAGAGGCAGTTGTATCACTGAAAGATGAAGAGACAGCAGCAAACAACGCACGTCTGCACTATGAAGATTCCATTAGAAATCAATATGTTGCAACATTTGCCAAGCCGGCAAAAGGAAGTATATGGACAGATGCTCTGATTGCCTCAAGAGGCAACTGGATAGAGATTACAGACTTTATCATCTCAATATCGGAGTCTGCGATTATGTCTGACGCCGTATCACGCGAGTATTACCGTGCAGGAAAGAAACTGCTTAAAATGATTAGCGCAAAAGACCTCAGAGATACACCGGCAAGCGTACTTTTAGACCATTTGGATAACTTCGAGGGGATCGAAACTGAAGATGAAGAGGTAAAAGATATTTACGATTGGTATGTGCTCAATCCGAGAATCGCCAACGAAATGCTCTCTCCGTGGAGAAGTTGTTTCCTGAATAATGAAGAGATTGCCGCGCTTAACGGCTCTCCTGAAGAGATTATTCGCTTTACCAACAGCATTGTAATTCTTGACGAATACAACCCTCAAAACATTCCCATAACGCCTGTCGGCGTACTGAAACTTCGCAGTGCAGACAGCAATTCGCGCGATATTTTCTTCATCGCACTCTGTAGAAGTCAGAATATCCCGGCACGTATCGAAGAGATTAGCGGCAAAGTGCAATATTGGGAAAACGGGACGTGGATAGATGTGGACTTCGGTACACAGATGGAGCCTGCCACAGCCGACAAAACCGCAGGCAACGCTCCTCAAGGCTCGATATTAATCACTTACAATGGACAAAGTCATCTGGATGATCCGAAATTTGAAACACATTTCACTTTGGCCAAAATAGAGGATGGTACTATCAACACTCTTACTTTCAGAGACAAAGAAGGCTTTGAAGGCACCATGTCATGGAAAAACACATTCAGTAAACCGATTGCCCTCGACTGCGGCTACTATATGCTGACCAGCGGCACCCGCATGGCAAGCGGCAAAGTCATCTCTAGAGTCACATTTTTCAACATTGAAAAAGATAAAACTACTGAAGTAGAGCTAATTATGCGTGATGACCCGAATGATCTGCAGGTCATAGGCAACTTCAATGCAGACCCGCTTCTGCCACTCACCGGCCGCGGGATGTTTGTACTCGCCTTTATGAATGCCAATCACGAACCAAGCAACCACGCCATTCGCAGCCTGTTCGAGCAGCAATGGAACGTCCCCGTTATCATTATGTATAAGAATGAGTCTGACCTTCAGAAGTTTAAAGGCGACACCTTCCCTGCTCCTCCGGAAAAAGTTACAGTAACAATTGATGAACAAGGAGTGCTGAAAGAGATATGTACCAATATGAAGATTACCAAGCCTGAAATGCCTGTCATTGTCCTTGCAGACAGTTTCGGCCGCATATTTACAGTATCACAGGGGTACTCCATCGGCATCGCCGAAAGATTGAAGAGCCATGTTGATTGAGATCTGCTGCCCGAGTATTGAAGCCGCCACGGCCGCTCAAAATTCAGGAGCAGACAGGATAGAATTGTGTGCAGAGCTTGACATAGGTGGCATCACCCCTGCGCATGAAGATATCATGTTTGCCGCAGGCGAAATCAAAATCCCCGTAAATGTGCTGATTCGTCCGCGTGGCGGCAGTTTTGTGTTCAGTGAGAAAGAACACCGTCGAATAATGGAAGATATCGAATTTTGCGCAAAAAATGGCGTTAACGGCGTGGTTATCGGAGCTTTAACCGCAGACAGGAAGATTGACAAGGCTCGCAGCCGAGAGATGATTAATCTCGCACACAATGCAGGGCTATCGGTCACATACCACCGTGCAATCGATTGTACGAAAGATATTTTCAAGGCACTTGCGGATATTATGGAACTCGGTGCAGACAGAGTACTAACCTCCGGTGGCTGCGAAAGTGCCTTTGAAGGTATCTCTACCCTTTCGGAAATGGTACAGCTTGCAGCCGACAGAATCATCATTTTGGCTGGAGCCGGGATAACGGCAGACAATGCTCAGCAAATCGTTGAGCATACGCGCGTTACGGAGATACATGGCTCACGGAAAGAGATTATCTCTGCTATAAGGAATCCACAGCCACACTGTCAGGATGCCCTGTATTTTCGGACCTTGGAGCCTCCAAATCCAAAGACATTTCAACATCACGATTGAGTACAAACGAGACATTGTAGTACCCTTCTCCCTTATACCGAGTCAGTGAATCGACAGGCAAAGTCCGCACAATTGCATTTTCTACACCCAAATATCTTAAAACCAGAGAATCGCGTCGGTGAGCAATTGTCATTATCTCAGATAGAATTTGCTCATCCGGATAGATAACCTTCGAGGCCTCATGAATGTTTTTGTACTTAACGCCTGACTGGCCAAGAGAATCAAGCCTTGACTGAACATAGAGCAACAGTCCCGTATCTTTGTCACTCAATTCATCGGCAGCCTTCATGTCAATAGCAGTCAGTCGAGGAGTACGGGGCATATTTTGCGCAGCACGAATCTTCTCGGCATAATACTCCTCCTTTAACTTGCGTACAGAGTAGCCGTCACAAGCCTCATCTGCACTAAACTGCTGTTCCAAAATCAGCTGTAACTGCGATCTCTCTTTTGCCTGAGCACTTATCTGAGTCAGCAAATCGGTCTGTTCCGTAGAAAGGTCATCCGAAGTAGGATCAACAGGCACCTTAGCCAACTTGTCTGACGAAAGACCCAAGGCATCGGCAATATAGGTAAAAGGCGATACTGTAACCTTCACGAGTAAATTGCCCAAAGTCTTAAATATTATCTTCTTATACGAAAATTCGTGTGAATTGATATTCCCTGACACCGGAAGGTCAATAGCCACCTTATCATCCTTATCCTCAAGAATATAAACCGCTGCTTTAAGAGGGATGTCCAGTTTGGGCTTCATCTTCTTTATTTTCTTCCCGA
>JAQUYF010000070.1 GCA_028691975.1 Bacteroidales bacterium
TTAGTGTCCACTAAAAAATCATAAAAGTTCTTTGAAAATATTGAAAGTTAGGATGTTACAAGGGTTTTTGGAGTCAACGGACTTGAATTCATAACTTTGCCAATCATTCGATTGGCTCATGTACAATTCAAAATACGTTTTCTCTCAACTGACATTGTTTCTGGATAGGAATCATTTCAATTTTCTTGTTCGCAAATACAATGGTGACAGTTATGTTAAGTCCTTCACTTGTTGGAATCAACTTTTGGTTCTAATGTTTGGGCAGTTTAGTCAACGCAAAAGTCTTCGAGACCTCACGATGGCTATTGGTGCTCATAGAAACAAACTTTATCACCTTGGTTTCGGTAAGAGTGTTAAACTGAGTAACCTTTCAAAGGCAAATAATTCAAGAGATTACAGAATCTTTGAAGACTATGCCTATTCTATGGTTGCAAAAGCACAAAAGAAGCTCGAAGATGATGTATTCAAACTTGGCGGAAAGGTTTACGCTTTTGACTCTACTACCATAGACCTTTGTTTGAGTGTTTATGAATGGGCTAAGTTCAGATGTACAAAGGCAGGAATTAAGGTTCACACCTTGTTTGACCTTGAAACTCATATTCCTGAATTCTTTCATATCACTTCAGCGAATGTTCACGATTCTCAGACAATGGATAAGATTGATTACCAGAAAGATGCATTCTATGTGTTTGATAGAGGATACAACGATTTTGTGCAATTGTATTACATAAACATAATCGGTTCATTCTTCGTAATCAGAGGTAAACAGAACTTGAATTATCGTGTCATACGATGGAAGAGGAAAATGAAGAAGAATATCATATCTGATTCTATAGTAAAACTTGATGGTTATATGAGTTCTATGAAGTATCCAACTGCCTTTCGTAGAATTGTCTACCACGATGAAGAGCAAGATAGAGAATTTACATTTCTAACCAATGCATTAAGTCTTGAAGCACAAAAGGTTGCAGACTTGTATAAAAGTCGTTGGCAGATTGAATTGTTCTTCAAATGGATGAAGCAGCATCTGAATATCCAGAGATTTTGGGGTACTACAGAAAATGCTGTAAGGATACAGATTTACACTGCCATTATTACCTGCTGTTTGGCAGCAATCATTCATCACGATTTAAAACTTGATTGTTCTGTCTATGAGATGCTCCAAGTGCTTAGTATGTCACTCACTGACACTACTAACATAAGAGAACTTCTTGACAAACCTAACTACAATATTGAGAAAGAACTATATGGTTCTAGTGAACCGTTATTGTTTAATTTTTAAAATTTAATTGCGTCCAAAATTTTTAGTGGACACGCATGATTAATTGTATATATTTGCAACGATGCTGTGATCATTGAGACGGTTTTGTATTGAGATTTCGTCTCAAATATGTGCATTGTTGCGTTTTTTACGCATGATATTGTACCTGAATATTATTAACATATAAACTTATTAAACTATGAACAAATACATTCGACTGTTCTACGTGTTGCTGATTGTCTGTTTTGTGACAGGCTGCGGCTACGTTGAACCAAATCAGGAACTTGATGCTGACAGCACTGAGCAGACTGATGCCGGTATCGTTTCAACAAAGTCAAATACTTTGGATTTTGATTTTTCTTCAACCTTGCCTTGGAGTGCGACTATTCCTGAGTCAGCGTCAACAGGTTGGGTGAGCCTTAGTCCGACAAGCGGAGATGCGGGAGATGCCAAAATTGTAATTACAGCAAAATCAAATACTACGGCTGTAACCCGTGAGGCTTCTATGTCCTTAATCATTGAGGGCGTTTCTGTGCCATTTGTAATATCACAACCACCTAAGACATCGACTCTTTCTCTTACACGAGCACCGAAACCGGCCACTACTCCTACGCCGCCAACTCCACCGACTGTAGGTACTCCTAAAGATCCGACCACTCCGGTAACTCCTGTCAATCCAAATGATCCTTCAGAGCCACCTTCACCGGGAACTCCAGGCTCAGGTACTCCTCTGCCTCCTGCTCCTGATGATGCGTTTACGGTTTCACCTACTTCTTTTCATCTTTCACCTGGTTGGAATAGTATTTCCGTAAATATCAATACTAATTTGGATTATACGATTACTATCAGTGATTCTTGGATAGAGTTACTTTCTTCAACCTACGTAAAGGAAGGGAGATTGATATTTGGTGTTGATGCACATTATCATGGAGACGTTGATAGAGTAGGGACGATTGTTATAAAGGCTAAGATGTATACTGCGACTATCACGATAACTCAAGAGTATGCTCGCTAAATCGTTCCTGTAGAGTGTCGAGTGTCGCTGTAGGAGAGTATCGCTTCGGTGCTTTACGTGATCTACAGTAAAAGGGTGACCAAGAAGTTATATTTCTTTAAGTCACCCTCTTTCTTTTTGAAGTTATCCTATTCTTTGTGAAGTCACCCTTTTCTTTGTGTTTGCACCTCCGGTGAACTAAGAAAAAGAACTACTGGCGGCATTGCAGGCAGTATGTCGAAAGGTTCAAATATAATATACGCCTCCACCACATATACTTGTGGAGTGAATTATTGTGCATAATAATGATTTTTGACATATCGCCATTGCTTTTTAACACACCGTCATTGTCTGTATTGAGACAGGTTTGCTTGTATTAAGACAGTTTTCCGTTGTATTGGTTTTCAGATCTTCTGTGTCACCCGTCAAAAACGTGTTCAGGTTGTACACCGAAACGGCGTCAGAGGGCATTCTGCGCTTCAACCTGAAAGGGATGTTTTTTGCCGCCAGGTCGCAGATGTCGTGTGCAGTGCATTGGGGGCACATTTGCCGAAGAGGCTGGATTCATGATGCGTTCAGGTTGTACACCGAAATGGCGTCAGAGGGCATTCTGCGCTTCAACCTGAAAGGGATGTTTTTTGCCGTCAGGTCGCAGATGTCGTGTGCAGTGCATTGGAGGCACATTTGCCGAAGAGGCTGGATTCATGATGTATTCAGGTTGTACACCGAAATGGCGTCAGAGAGCATTCTGCGCTTCAACCTGTAGAGGATGTTTTTTACCGTTTTTTGTAACTATTGGGTGTTTACTGTTTTGTCGAAATATGGCTCCGCAATATTCGGAGCCAAAAATCGACAATTCGTTTAGCGAAGCTATGTTACAAAAAACGCCCCTCCCAAAAAACAAATAACGTTCCCGAAATAACGTCCCCAACGGAGTGAATAGGAGCGTGCTCCAAAATTCTATATAATCGGAAGACTCGCATCCTATGTCCCCAAGCGGTAAAGATCCTTGACATGTGGAAGTGAATGTGGAATTTCCCCGTCAAAATAGAGTCTGCAACGGTTTACGAGATGATTCTTAACACTCCCTTGCGGCCTGTGACTTCCATCGTGGCGGGAGGGGGCATTGTAAGAGATGCACAAGAATATGCCACTGCAAAGGATACAGGCTCTTTCAGACCTGACCTTTCTGCCGCCCGGGGCATCTCACGCCCCAAAATAAAGAGTGAGTGGCTGATTATGGCTGCTGCCGGTGTTACTCCAGATATTTCATACGGTATTCCGGCCGGTTGGGTGAGGAAGAAAGTCGGTTTTTATCTCAATTTCAGAAGCAATTTCAAATTCTTCGATACGGCGTACAGCTGCAGCAGTGACGGTAAGATAACCGGCGAGAGTGGTGTAGTATGGAGTGACGGTACAAGCAGTGTGTCGAGAATGAATCTATCGGCAGGTACGATGCTCAAGGCGACGAAGTGGCTTTATCCCTATCTTGGCGTTGGCTACGGAAGCAGGATATATGCCATAAAGGATAGTGACGGCAATCTTGTAAAAGTAACGGACTGTTCAAATAATTCGGTTTCGGCAGATGTGGGAGTTGTTGTAAAAGCAGGAAAAGTCGCCATGTCTGTCGGAGTTACCACAATTGCTTTTAAATATCTCGATCTGACTGTCGGCCTCGGACTGATGTTTGAAGATTTTTTATACATTTGCAGGATTAAAGTTAAAAAAGATGACAATACAATTTTCAATTAACTATTTTACTTCTTTTGGCCAAACCGTATATATTTGTGGCTCAATACCTGAGCTTGGTAATGGAGATATTGAGAAGGCAGAACCGATGACATATACCGAAGATGGCAGATGGATATTCAGTTTAAAGATAGTTACTAAGCAGGAACGCCTGATTTCTTATAAGTATTTTGTTAAAAATTCAGACCACAGCATAATCTATGAGGTTGGAGAACCGAGATATTTGGCTGCAAACAGTAGTAGCAAATCTATTATTCTCGATGATCAGTGGCAGGGCAATACGCCTACGGCCCCATTCCTGTCAGCGCCATTCTCAGGTATCTTCTTCAAAAATGGAGAGCCTGCCGCAACGAGGACACATAAGCACCTTAAAGAATTGATTATAAGGGTTACAGCTCCGCTTGTGGAGGCTGATTCCGTTGTTTGTATAGCAGGAGAGGGTCGTCTCCTCGGGGAGTGGAGTGAAGCTAAGGCCATACGGATGACCCCTACGTTCGGGTCAAAGTGGGAGGTTAATCTCAATGTTTCGGATATCCCTTCAAAGCTGGAATATAAGTTTATCAAGAAAAAAGAGAATGGGAGTGTTGTCTGGGAGTCCGGTGATAATCATATACTGAATATTCCAAAGATTGCCGCACATGAAACTTACTCTGTTGAGCACTCCGCTGCGGCGTTTCCAATTTCCAATCCGAGATTTGCCGGAACGGCCATACCCGTATTCTCGATCCGATCCAAAAATGGCTATGGAATAGGGGACTTTTCAGACATAAAATTGATGGTAGACTGGGCGGTGGCAACTAAGCAGAGTATTCTGCAACTTCTTCCGGTCAACGATACAACTTCAAGCAAAACATGGACTGATTCGTATCCTTACGGAGGGATTTCCATTATGGCGCTTCATCCTATATATCTGAATGTTGGGATGTTGGGAGAGATGAAAGATACAAAGGCTGCAGCATCTTTCGAAAAGGAGCGTAAAGTGCTGAATGCTCTCGATCAGGTGGATTACGAGAAGGTATCCGACTTTAAGCACAGATATTGCAGGATAATGTTCGAACAGAACGGAGAAGATACTTTTGCCGAGCCGGCTTATTACACATTTTTCAAAAACAATAAGGAGTGGCTTATCCCTTATGCAGCATTCTGCGTGCTGAGAGACAAATATGAGACAGCCGATTACACGAAGTGGGGCAAGAATGCAAAATATACAAAGGCGTTGGCTGAGAAGATGTGGCAGGAAAAGGGCGCCGGCGAGAAGATGAAATATTACGTATATGTACAGTATCAGCTGCACATTCAGTTGCTTGATGCCCGCAATTATGCTCATTCAAAAGGAGTTGCCATAAAAGGAGACATTCCTATCGGCATCACTCCGCACAGTGTTGAGGCATGGACGGAGCCCTATTACTTTAATATGGATATGCAAGCCGGAGCGCCACCTGATGCGTTTTCAACCAAAGGACAGAACTGGGGCTTCCCGACATACAATTGGGAGAGAATGGAGCAGGACGGGTATGCGTGGTGGAAGAGGCGTTTCGCCAAAATGGCCGAATATTTTGATGCATACAGGATTGACCACGTGCTTGGCTTCTTCAGAATTTGGGAAGTTCCTGCATGTCAGGTGCTTGGGTTGATGGGTAAGTTCAATCCGGCTCTTCCTTACACATACGAAGAGATGCTTGGCAGAGGCTTCAATTTCAATTATGATCGACATGCTACTCCATACATCAGATATTATATGTTGAAAGAGATGTTCTCTGACAGGTGCGAATATGTCCAGAATACCTATCTTGATTCTAATGAGCTGGATGTATTTACTTTAAAGCCTGAGTTTGATACTCAGAAAAAGATTGAGAAGTACTTTGAGGGCAAAGATGAGGATAACATCAAAGATGGGCTTATGGCCTTGGTGGGAGAGGTGTTATTTATAGAGGACGACATGATGCACGGCAAGTTTCATCCAAGGATTTCCGCTCAAAACACATATAGCTATGCGGCCCTCTCTGATGGAGAAAAGAGTGCTTATAACCGACTCTACGATGAATTTTTCTATACGAGGCACAATGAATTTTGGAAGGAGCGGGCGCTCAAAAAGTTGCCGGAGCTTATTTCGGCTACCAATATGCTGACCTGCGCGGAAGATCTGGGTATGATCCCTGCGTGTGTGCCGGAGGTACTTTCTATGTTGAGAGTGCTTACTCTTGAGATTCAAAGAATGCCGAAAGATCCTAAGATTGAGTTGGGCAACCCTGCACTCTATCCATATCTGTGCGTATGCACCACAGGCACGCATGACACATCGACACTGCGTGGATGGTGGAAGGAAACCCATGGTGTGGATTGTCCTGAAGCTGTGTGTGAAAGCATTATCAATGAGCATCTTAATTCACCGGCAATGTTGGCTGTACTGCCTTTGCAGGATTGGTGTTCTATTGAAAAGAGCCTGAGAATTGCGGATCCGGATCGGGAGAGAATCAACGTTCCATCCAACCCTAAACATTATTGGAGATTCAGAATGCATATCAATGTTGAGGACTTGATCAAGAAGCACTCTTTTAACGGACATATCCTGAATCTGATTAAAAACAGCGGAAGAAACAACTAATACATAACTATATTTACCTGACATTATGGCAGAAGAAACTTCTACTCCTGTGGAAAAAAAGGCAAAGCGAAAATTGCCTCTCCACTGGCAGATATTGATCGGCATTGCGCTTGGTATCATTGTCGGCATATTCTTAACCAAATTTGTTCCACACGATAAATGGTCCCCATACATCAAATGGGCGGGAGATATGTTTCTCAATGCCTTGAGAATGATAGTTATTCCGCTTGTTTTCTGTTCAATTGCCCTCGGGGTAGCGGGGATGGGAGAGTCCAATTCTCTCGGACGAATTGCCGGTAAGACTTTTGCCTTTTACATCTTTACAACTCTAATTGCTGCCGCAATAGGTCTGACTATGGTTAATCTTGTAAAGCCCGGAGTAGGAGCTGACTTGAGACTCTCAGAGAGTGTGACGGAGCTTGCCGGGGCCAAGGTTTCATTTATAGGTCAGATAGTAGGGATTGTTCCCTCCAATATATTTCAGGCGTTAACTACGGGCAACCTTCTGTCGATTATCTTCTTCGCGATCTTTTTCGGATTCTTCATAAATAAGGTCAATGAAAAGTACCAGACCACGATTAAGGATTTGCTTGAGTCCATCAATGAGGTGATAATGAAGATGACATTCTTTATCATCAAACTTGCTCCTTACGGTGTCTTTGCAATAGTTGCAAATGTGGTCGGAAAGCAGGCCGGAGATACCAAAGCTCTCCTGAGTATAGCCGGAAGCCTCGGTATCTTTGTACTGGTAGTATGGGGAGGTCTGATACTCCAGGGTGGGGTGGTTCTGCCCCTGCTGGTTCGTATCCTTGCCAAGGTAAATCCGTGGAGGCACATTTCCAAGATGTCAACGTCTATTTTGACTGCCTTTTCGACCTGTTCTTCAACGGCTGCTCTGCCAATCAATATAAGGGACTCTCAGGAAAAGTGCGGCGTTTCGTCGAAAATAGCGAGCTTTACACTGCCTCTGGGGTGTACGATTAATATGAATGGAACAGCTCTGTATGAATGTGTTACGGCTATTTTTATCGCACAGGCATACGGTATAGATCTTACATTGATGCAACAGATTATCATTGTCTTTACCTCCTTGCTGGCGGCAATCGGTACTGCCGGAATACCGATGGCAGGCATGGTGATGTTAACGATTGTCCTGAATGTAGTCGGTCTGCCTCTTGAAGGAATAGGACTTGTACTGGCAGTTGAACAGTTGTGTGATATGCCGCGGACTATGATAAACAGTTACGGAGACTCTTGTGGGGCCGTAATTATTGCTAAAAGCGAGGGCGAAAAGCTTACTATATAGCAAGATAAGTATTCAAAAAAAAGTTATTTTTGTGTACAAACATAAAAATAATAATTACCTTTGCCGCGATGGCAGTGTCCGCTATTTCTGTCATGTTGCCACATAAGCTGTTGTTAGTCAGTTATTTATACCATAATGTTGAGACGGGCACGTTTGTTGTGGATATATAGAATTGAAACAAAATTTAACAGTTTTAATATGCAAACGAAAAATTTTATAGCACTTTTTGTTGCTATCGTAATGGCCGCCGGTTGTGTTCAGTACAATCCGGTTGACCCGGAGAATCCGGTAGTTGAAGAGGATCCTACAGAGTTCGACTTCTCTACGGTTGAGCAGGTTAAGATTTCTATTGATTATAAGCAGGATGCGTTAATTCCGTTTCAGATATATGCCGAGTATCCCCTTATCTTGACGGGAGGTAATTCATTTAAGATGCGTACGGATATTTATCCTGTTGCTGCAGGTTTTACCAACGCTTCCGGTAAATATACCGGCAGTGCGGAGATTCCTGCCTACGTGGACTCTGTATATATCTTTTCTTCTGCGTTTTTTGCTCCTACATTGCTGACTGCGAAAGTGGTTAATAAGACTATTAACGCAGTGGCTCCTACCTATGATCCGGTAGAGTCTGTTGCTACAAAGGCTTCAAGCACGACAAACTCATTAAGCAATAAGCCTGCAATTTCCGACTGGAAGTTATGGCTGGGCAGCATTGGTAAGAACAATGGACACCCAAGGTATTTGTTGACGGGAGATACAAGTCTAAATATTTCATCTGCGGAGGTTTCTGCTTTATACAGCGCTCTTTCCGGTTCCATTATGGTGAATGCAAGCTGCCCTGTCGCTTTGAGGACGGCTGCAGATATGTATTTGCTTGATACGGCCGAGCTTTCTATAACAATGCTTTGAGGCAATACCTGTTGGAACAATTCACTCGGGTACTACTACTATGAAGTTGACAATGTGCCTGCGACAATGAGTGATGTAAAGGTTATCGCACTATTCCCTAATACACAGGATGGCAAGTGGACGCTTGGTAAGTGGGTTAATGCCGGTGTAAACAGAGGAGATGCTGTACAATTGATGTACTATCCGAACATAAGCACAAATTCTACATCCGGGGCAACTAAGATTTTCCCTAAGGGATTGAAGATAGGTTTCGTACTTATGACAAATGGCTGGAACAGCAATGGTAGCGGTGTTGCGTTCAAGAGTGATGAGTGTCCTGTCGGTACTAAGTATTATGCTACTTCGACTCCTGGACTCAGTAGCCACAGTGGCCATATTCCCGACGGTGATGCCCATACGGCTATCTTCAAGTACAGCGACAAATATAACATTATTTGTTTTGAAGATTTTAGGGATGATGATAACTTCAGTGATGTGACTTTCGTGGTTAAGTCTAATCCTATATCGGCAATTGGCGGCGTTCCACCGGTTCCTCCTGTAAATCCTGAGGTTTCCGCTACGACGACCGGCATTTATGCCTTTGAGGATAACTGGCCGTACAAAGGGGACTATGATATGAATGACGTATTGGCAACATACAACAGAACATATTATTACAATACGAGCAATGCTGTTACAAGGGAGTATGTTACAATTGAGCCGTTTACCAATTACGCCAGATATACCAACTGTATTTCATACGTAAATGCAGTTCCTGCAGATGCAGTTGCCGTTACGGATAGTGTTAAGGGTGTGGGAGCGGTAGATTTTACGCCTGTCACTTTCAGCCGCGCCGAGGACAGCAATCTGAATGGTACTATTTACAGAATTACCAACGACGTTACTGCAGACAAATGGAAGGTATTTAAACTGTCATTTGTTTATAATAATCCGCGTGCCTCTCTTCCTGTT
>JAQUYF010000009.1 GCA_028691975.1 Bacteroidales bacterium
GAAATTCATCGGCCCAATAACGAACCAGAGAGGTGTTTTCTCCAAGCATTCCGGCAACCTCACCCATTGTGTAATAAAGTTTTTTAGATGTTGTATCTTCCGTCATATTGTATCAATCCATTGATTGCCCGGTATTTAATGCAATTACCATCATTTCCTGATAAAGCAACGGAGAGACATCGGCAAAAAAGTAATTGATCGGGTCCTCAGGATTGCCGTCTCTTATGACTTCATAGTGAAGGTGCGGGGCAAATGCAGTACCGGAAGATCCGACTCTGCCTATCACTTTGCCCTGCTTAACTATCTGTCCATTGCTTACCAAAATATCACTCAAGTGTGAATATGTAGTCACCAGGCCATTCTCATGCGTTATTTCCACTCTATTGCCCATCCCTTTTGATGAGCGTGTGACACTTGTCACCTTACCTGACGCAGCGGCAATAATCTCTGTTCCTATCGGAGCTAAAAGATCCATTCCGCTATGAAACCGTACTGTCTTGTAAAAAGGATTGATCTTCTGTCCGACAGAAGCCCCTGTCTGAGCAACCGAAAAGTTGCGAATCGGAATTATCGAGGGAATCACTTCCGGATTGAAGGTCGGATCGTCAAGTATTTTATTAATATTTAATATTCTCCCGTCCACATGGGTAACAATATTGTCAACTCTCTCACCCTGAACATGGGCATCCCACACAAGATCTTCCTCATCTGAAGAATATATTGTCTTAAGATCCACTCTGTTAGTATCTTCTATAAGCAGAAAATAGTTAGGCGGATTGGAGTGAAAGACATCTTCATATATCTCCTGATCTCTTATTTGAAGATTTTGAACCACATTGTCCAGCCTATTGACTTTGTCTGCCATTTCGGATGACTGTTCCATTAGATATTTATTCTCCGCCTCGAGTCTTTTTTCTTTGTCAGTGCTAAAGAACAGGGCAAATACGACATAGTAAGCAACTGCCAACAATATACTAATAACCAAATACTTCAAGACGATACCCAATACTCTTTTGAAGGAAAATTTCTGTGCATCAAATCTTAGTTCGTCCTTATTATATACGAATTTAACCATTTCTCAATGTACTATCCTTTGGACTTGCCGGAAATGATTAGCTTTTGGTACTCTTCCGAAGTCATATCATTGTTGAAATAATTCCACGGATTGATCGGTCGATCCTTGTAGATAACCTCATAGTGAAGATGCGTGCCCTTAGAACGTCCGGTACTGCCCATCTTGCCAATTTGCTCTCCACGTTTAACCATCTGTCCCAATTTGACGGTTGCCTCTTTCAGGTGAGCATATCTTGTCTTATATCCAAAGCCGTGATCAATAATGACATTGTTGCCGTATCCAAAGAAATTATAGCTTACGTCAACAACTATACCATCACCGGTGGCATAAATAGGCTCGGAGTTAGGACCGGAAATATCTATTCCCGTATGCATTTTGGCAAAGCCGGTAAAAGGATCTGTCCTGTATCCGAAAGAACTTGAGAGATGATTATGAACTACGGGCATAACAGGGAAAATGGTTGGAATGCATGAAGCCATATCACCCGCACGCTTGGCCAAAATGGAAACATCATCAAATGAACGGGACTGTATGTATGCTTTCTTTGAAAGAATATCAAACCTCATCGCCGAAGCGACTAAAAAATCTGAATTTTCGTAATGTTCCAGATAATCGTACCTGTCCACCCCTCCAAAACCCGCATTGCGAATGTCTGACGGAATCTCATCCATACCGAAGATAGGACGATATACAATATTGTCTCTCATCTGTATTTCCAACAAAATTCTATCATTCTCATCCATCTTTTGGTTGAAAGCTTCCATATTTGAGAGTAATTCCTTGTTTTTTCGCTCCAAAATAACAGCTTTCGGGGTCTCGAGACCAAGTACTCTGGTGTAAAGCAAATAATAGCCCAAAAAGACACCAACGCTTACTGCAATAAACGCTAAAGTCCTTATTAATCTGCCCTTTACAGAAACATTTGCGACTTCGTATGAAAGAGTTTCTTTATTAAAAATGTACTTTTTTTCTCCAAACATGGGGCTTCTTCGCAATTATATATCCTCGCAAATTTACAAAATTTGGATAAATAAACTAATTTTGTGCCAAAATTATATTGATACATAGAATTATGACTTGCAAAGAGATCAGGCAAACTTTCCTGGATTATTTCGCTTCAAAAGGACATACAATTGTCCCTTCCGCACCGATGGTTGTCAAAAACGACCCCACACTAATGTTTACAAATGCCGGTATGAACCAGTTTAAAGATTGGTTTTTGGGCAACACTCCAATTAAACACAGTCGTGTCGCGGATTCACAGAAATGCCTGAGAGTAAGTGGTAAGCACAACGATTTGGAAGAAGTCGGACATGATACTTACCACCACACAATGTTTGAAATGCTCGGCAACTGGAGCTTCGGAGATTATTTCAAGAAAGAGGCTATCGGTTGGGCGTGGGAGCTATTGACCGAAGTTTACAAATTGGACAGTAACCGACTGTATGCTACAGTATTTGAGGGATACGCCAAAGACGGCTTGGACTTGGATTCCGAGGCTAAAGATTATTGGCTTCAATACCTTCCCGCCGAAAGAATTATATTGGGCAACAAAAAAGATAATTTCTGGGAAATGGGCGATACCGGACCATGCGGACCGTGCAGTGAGATCCACATAGACCTCAGACCCGACTCTGAAAGAGCCAAATTACCTGGAAGAGATCTCGTTAACAAGAGCAATCCACTCGTAATCGAGATTTGGAACTTAGTCTTCATACAGTACAACCGTAAAGCCAACGGAGAGTTGGAACCACTTCCTCTCAAGCATGTAGATACAGGTATGGGGCTTGAAAGACTGTGTATGGCTCTTCAGGGTAAATACAGCAATTATGATACGGATGTCTTCACCAACATGATCGGAGCTATCTCTAAATTGAGTGGCATTCCATATAAGACCGACAGTGAAGAGGGTATCGCAATGAGGGTCATTTCGGATCATATACGTGCAATCAGTTTCTCCATCACCGACGGGCAGCTTCCTTCAAATGTAAAGGCTGGCTATGTCATTCGCAGAATCCTGCGTCGGGCAGTAAGATATGGTTATACATTCCTCAACTTGCAGGAACCGTTCCTTTGCAAACTTGTACCTCAATTAGTTTCAGATATGGGAGATGCTTTCCCTGAATTAAAAAAGCAGCAGCCGTTGATTGAAAAAGTGATAAAGGAAGAAGAAGAGGCATTCCTTCGCACTCTTGACAAGGGAATCCGCTTGATGGACAACATTATGGAGAAGTCTAAAGAGACAAAAATTATCTCCGGAGAAGATGCATTTGTACTTTACGACACCTTTGGCTTTCCTATCGACCTGAGTGAGTTAATTGCAAAAGAACACGGCTATACAATCGATATGGCCGCATTTGAAATCGAACTGGGCAAACAGAAAGAGCGCGCCAGAAATGCAACCGCCATTGAAGCGGGAGACTGGAATGAGGTAAGACCTTTCACTGCCTGTATGTTTGTCGGCTATGACACTACTGAAGAGAATGTGCATATAATGAAATTCCGTACCGTTAAGGCTAAGAACAAAGAGATGTACCAGCTTGTCTTCGACAAGACACCTTTCTACGCAGAGAGCGGTGGACAAGTTGGAGACAGCGGAGTTATTGAGTCCGCTTCGGGAGAGAAGATTACTATCCTCAACACCATAAAGGAAAATAATCTTTTTATCCATATAGCAGAGCGAATCCCGACAGGAACGACAGATGAATTTCACGCATGCGTGGACAAACAGAGAAGAGCCGATATCGCAAACAACCACTCTGCGACACATCTTCTACATTACGCTCTGAGACAGATACTTGGGACACATATTGAGCAGAAAGGCTCATTTGTTAATGCTTCGTACTTCAGATTTGACTTCTCTCATTACGAGAAGATTTCAAGCGAAGATCTGGAAAAAGTTGAAAAAATGGTCAACCGCCTGATTCGCGAAAATGCCGTAAAGGAAGAATTTCGTAATGTGCCGATTGAAAAAGCGAGAGAGATGGGAGCAATGGCTCTGTTTGGAGAAAAATACGGTGATTCCGTGAGAGTTATCAAATTCGGCAAATCCATTGAACTTTGCGGAGGCACTCACACTCCTGCAACAGGATGTATCGGATATTTCAAGATTATCTACGAATCTGCAGTCGCAGCCGGCGTAAGAAGAATTGAAGCTACTACCGGTGCCCATGCAGAAGCAATTGTGGACAATATGAGGGATACTTTGGATGCCATCCGCAATCTGTTTGCCAACTCTCCGAATATTATCAGTAGCGTTTCCAAAATGATTGAAGACAACGAGTCTTTCCGTAAAACGATCGAAGAAGTTGCGAGAGAGAGAGCTGTAGCCTTAAAAAACAGCCTTATCGATGACAGCAAAATACTTAATGGAGTACGTGTAATCACAATGCGGGACGGTGCGTACACTGCGGATATCGTTAAAAATATCGCATTTATGCTTTATAAAGAATTAACTAATTCGGTATTTGTTGCGGCTTTTCCAACTCTTGACGGTAAAGCATGCCTAGTCATGATGTACACTGACGATTTGGTTAAAAACGGGGCCAATGCTGCCGCCGATATCAAGGCTGTTTCAGGTTTGATTCAGGGTGGCGGTGGCGGACAAAATTTTCTTGCGACTGCCGGTGGCAAGAATATTGATGGTCTTCCTGATGCAGCAGCCAAATTAATAGAACTTGCTACAAAGTAACGCATGAAAAAGCTCGACAAACTTCTTATTTCCTCTTTTATAGGTCCATTTATTTTGACCTTCTTCATTGTCATTTTTGTTTTGGCCCTCCAGTTTTTATGGGTCTACATTGACGAACTTGTAGGAAAGGGCTTAGGTTTGGGAGTTATTTTTGAGTTTTTGGGGTGGGCATCGGCGACATTAACTCCGATGGCTCTTCCTCTTGCCACACTTCTGGCCTCAATCATGTCGCTTGGAAGTCTTGGCGAGAACAACGAGTTGCTTGCCATGAAAGCGGCCGGTATCTCACTGAAGAGAATATTCGTACCGCTGATCGGCGTCTCAGCCTTTATTGTAGTCGGAGCATTTTTCGCTTCCAACAATCTGATTCCAGTCGCATACAATAAGATTTACACTCTGAGGGAAGATATTATCAAGACCAAAGAGACTATCAAGATCCCTGTCGGCACATTTTACGACGGTATTGACGGCTATATCCTGAGGATTGAGCATCGCAATGACGAGACAGGCAAACTTTACAACCTGATTATCTATGACCACTCAGGCAACAACGGCAACACCAATATGACGTTGGCTGATTCAGGGTTGATACATATTACGCCCGATGACAAGAATCTTATTTTTGACCTCTACCACGGCTGCTCGTACGTAGAGTCCAACTTAATGACTTATCGCGATACATCCATTGAACTTCAGAGACTTAAATTCGACCAGCAGCAGTTAATCGTTCCTCTCGAAAACTACACATTTTCCCGCACGGACGATGACAGATTCAGCGATGAGGTAATGTCCAAAGATTTGCAGGCCCTAAGGCATGACAGGGACTCTCTGTCAACAGTGTTCGACACCCTGAGAGGTCTTCAGTACAAAAGATTGGTTAGCGGTGCCGGACTTGAGTATCTCCATCAACTCGACACATCGAGAAATAAAGTAATTAAGGGGAATATAAATCTTGACACTCTCTATGCAAATCTGGACACGGAGCATGAGCTTCAAGCATGCAGACAGGCTATCAACAGCGTCGCAATCGCCACCGAACAGATTAATACTTACAAGAACGAAGATTGGAGATATATTGATCCTCTGCGCAGAATCGATATTGAGAGCTATCGCAAATTCACACTTTCCTTGGCCTGCCTGATTTTTTTCTTTATCGGAGCACCGCTTGGGGCCATTATCAGGAAGGGAGGACTTGGTACTCCGGTCATTATTTCGATTCTATTCTTTCTGATCTACTACATAATCGATATGATTGGCAAGAAACTGGCGCGAGACGGTGCGGTTTCTCCTTTCACCGGAACTATAGTCTCATCACTCATTTTGCTCCCATTGGGAGTTTTCCTGACGTGGAAGTCCACTAAAGACTCCAATTTGTTTTCGATGGACTCATATACTCTGTTCTTTAAAAATGTCGGAAAGGGCGTGGTCAAAGGGTACAGGAGTGTTCGAAATGTCTTCAGAAGAAGAGGAGGAAGAGTGCGTATCGTATATATGGGAACGCCTGAATTTGCCGTAGGTCCACTCAGTATGCTGATTGAAAACAAATATGAGATTGCAGCTGTAGTTACCGTACCTGACAAACCGAGCGGTAGAGGTCTGAAAGTCAATGAGTCGGATGTAAAGAAGTATGCAGTCAGTCAGAACATCCCCGTTATGCAGCCTGTCTCTCTGAAAGACCCGGAATTCCTTGCACAATTGAAGGCAATTGATGCAGACCTATTCATTGTAGTGGCATTCAGAATGTTACCTAAAGAGGTATGGTCTATGCCACGCATGGGAACATTCAATCTTCATGCTTCTCTGCTGCCAAGATACAGGGGAGCGGCTCCTATCAATTGGGCCATCATTAACGGAGAAAAAGTCACAGGTGTTACCACTTTTCTTATTGATGAACAGATTGATACCGGTAGGATACTGTTTCAGACACAATGCCCTATCGATAATTACGAGACCGCCGGTTCTCTTCACGACAAACTTATGGCTCTTGGCTCAGAGCTTGTTGTAAAAACTACCGAAGCCTTTGTTAATCACAATGTTAAAAGTTATCTACAGGAAAATTTCGCAGCCGTTAAACCGGCGCCTAAGATTACCAGGGAGATTTGTCATATTGACTGGACCCAAAATGCACGAGATGTTGATGCTCTGATACGTGGTCTTAGCCCATACCCTGCTGCATATACATCCATTGTATCGGGAGAAGAAGTCTCAAATGTCAAAATATACGACTCATACGTCGTTGAAAGTATTGATAATGACCTTCCTGCCGGCACCATAACAACCGATGGAAAGACCTTCATTGAGGTCAAGTGCGGTTCGAGATCAATACGTATAGAGAATATTCAGGTAGCCGGTAAAAAGAGACTCTTCACCAAAGATTTCCTGCTTGGCTTCAGAGATCTTGAAAAATACAAATTTGTGTAACAAATGAAAAGGATCGTTATTTTAGCCAATGGAGACTTTCCATCCTCCACAGTAACGCTGGATTTGCTTCACGATGCGGACGTTATCATTTGCTGCGACGGTGCAGCCGAGCGGCTGTCCAAATATGGCATGGAGCCTAATTTTGTAGTTGGAGATATGGATTCCCTCTCCGAGAAATATAAGAAGAAGTACCAATCTCTCCTCTACAGTTCTGCAGATCAGGAAACCAATGATCTGACAAAGGCTTTTATACTTGCAAGGACACTGTCACCGGGCGAGATTCACATTTTAGGTGCAACCGGAAAGAGGGAAGACCACACGCTTGGCAACGTCTCACTATTGCTGGATTACGCAAAATCCATCAATTGTCCTATCGATATCGTAACCGACTACGGCCGTTTTATGGCTATCTATGATACCGCCACTCTTGATGTTCCTCTCGGCATCCAGATTTCTATCTTCGCCTTTGACGCTACGCTGAAAATAAAATCGGCAGGATTGAAATATCCTACCGATAATGTAATATTCGATTCGTTATGGAAGGCTTCCCTTAATGAAGCCTGCGAAACGAGTGTAACACTTACGCTATCACACCGTTGCGGCGTGTTGCTGTTTCTTGCGAACAGCCACTAACATATCGTCTATCATTGCTTCCATTCCCCATTTCGGTGCCCATCCCCACTCTTTGCGAGCGCATGAGTCATCCATCATGTTTGGCCAGGAATCGGCAATTGCAGCCTTTACCGGATCTATCTTATAATCGAATGTAGCTTCAGGAATACGTTTCTTTATGGATGAGAACAACTCTTTCGGGTTAAAACTCATTGATGTAATATTGAAACTGTTGCGATGAATCAGTTTGTCCGGATCTGCCTCCATGAGCATTGTTACTGCGTGAAGAGCATCCGGCATATAAAGCATATCCATATAAGAGTCTTCCGGCACTTCGCAAGTATAGTGATGTCCGCTCTTTATTATTTCGTAAAATACCTCAACTGCATAGTCGGTTGTACCTCCGCCCGGCATGGCACCGTTTGAGATAATGCCCGGAAAGCGTACGCTGCGAGCATCCACACCGAAACGGGAATGATAGTAATCCCCCAAAAGCTCCCCGGCAACCTTACAGACACCATACATAGTGTTAGGTCTCATTACTGTATCCTGAGGGGTCATGTCATGAGGAGTAGTTTCTCCGAAAGCTCCTATGGAACTTGGAGTAAACACGGCACAGTGCAACTCCTTTGCGATATTCAGAGTATTGAGCAAGGCTCCCATATTTATATTCCATGCCAACTGAGGATTTTTCTCGCCTGTTGCACTCAGCAGAGCAACAAGATTAAAAAGAGAATCGATGTTGTATTTCTTGACAAGTTCGCCATAAGCATTTACGTCAGTTGCATCAAGCTTCTCGCCAATACCGTTGGCACGCAACTTATCCACCATATCGTCTCTTAAATCTGCTGCTATGACGTTATCCTTTCCGTAATACTTTTGAAGATGCGGGACCAGTTCCGTGCCTATCTGCCCACCAGCTCCGACTACCAATATTCGTTTCATGTCTTATGAATTGTTTTAAATTGCGCCACAAAAGTAATACTTTTATAGAGAAATTCTCCTTTCAATTGCTATTTTTGCAAAAATGAGTTTAAATCCAAATATAGGGTTCCTCGACTTCGGAGTTGTCGCCTCCACACCGGTCGGTGCGGAGTTTGACCATTTCAGGCAATACATCTCGGAAGGGCGCAATGCTGCAATGCATTATCTATCAGCCAATATGGATAAAAGAGAGAATCCTTCTCTACTCGTCGAAGGAGCAAAAAGTATTCTCTGCTTCCTGGCTCCATACGGCAATCGCGGCAATGCAGTAGCATCGTTTGCCCTCGGCGAAGATTATCACAAAGTGATTAAGGATAAACTGTTTGCAGTAATGCAATATCTTTCTGACGAAATGAGCCTCCGTGGAGGCGAACCGTTTGTGGGGCGCGCTTTTACTGACAGTGCTCCTGTGCTTGAGCGGTATTGGGCGGCAAAGGCAAGCCTCGGATTTATCGGAAAAAATAATTTTCTTATCTCTCCCCGTTTCGGACTGAGGACTTTGATAGGAGTGATCATCTGCAATATCCCTCCGGAAATGTTTGAGCCTCACGCGCCGCTTCCTGAAGGCTGCAGCTGCGGAGAGTGCCGTAAATGCCTCGATGCCTGTCCTGATGGAGCCTTGAGAGCCGCCTACACTCTTGACGCAAGACGATGCATCTCATACCACACGATTGAAGACAGGGAGCTTTACGATAGCCATCCTATCGATTACCATGGGCAACTGTTTGGCTGTGAGCGATGCATCAAAGTGTGTCCGTGGAACAAAGAGACCCCTTCATGGAGCGAGTTTGAGACAAATGCAGACTATTTGCTATCTTTGACACATGAAAAGTGGCTGGCAATGAATGAAGCAACTTTCCATGAAAAATTTAAAAATACATCATTGCAGCGTGCAGGCCTTGCCAAAATTAAAAACAACATAAAATGAATCTCCAGACACCGGTTGAGATTGCTCCATTTAAGGAGAAGATTACATATCAAGACAAAATACTTTTTCTCGGCTCCTGTTTCGCCACAGAGGTAGGCACGATCATGAAGGATTATCAGTTTGACGTAGTACTCAATCCATTCGGAGTACTCTACAACCCGGCTTCCATCTGCTCCTCACTTGAGAGATTGGAGAGCGGCAAGCCGTTCACGCAAGAGGACGTCATTTGCTCGCAAGGCAAGTTCACCTCATTCTTCCACCACAGCTCATTTTCGAAAGATACATCAGAAGAATTCCTGCTTGGAGCAAACAAGGCCCTCTCCTGCGCAAAAGAGGATTTTGCTAAAGCTTCTATTTGTGTCATAACTCTCGGTACCGCATGGGTTTTCAGACACATTGAGCGCAATCTGATAGTATCAAACTGCCACAAAATCGTGGCAAAAGAGTTCCGCAGGGAGCATTTGGACGTTGAAACAGTCGTTGAGCTGTTCAGCACCATAATAAGTCGCCACAGCGACAAAAAATGGATTTTCACCGTGAGCCCGATTCGCCATCTCAAAGATGGGGCGCACGGCAATCAGATTAGCAAAGCGACTCTCCTTTTAGCCGTTGAACAACTTGAGCAGCGCTTCTCCAACGTGCATTACTTCCCTGCCTACGAGATAATGATGGACGAACTGCGGGACTATCGCTTCTATGAGGAAAATATGACACACCCTTCACAACAGGCAATTAATTACATCTTCGAGAAATTTAAGGAATGTGCCATAGCGCCAACCATTTACGAAAAGATGTTACAAGTCAGGAAAGAATTAAAAGCCCGATGGCACATCAAACTCATATAACTATTTGATTTTAAACTTCATAATGTAAAAGTATTATAGTGTTCGTCGTTCCGGGACAAACATACAAATTACCACTATAATAACCTAACCTGATCTACTCGTTTTTGACGCCCATAAACAGTATTGCGCCGGTACTTGTCTCGCGTATTATGTAAATAAATGGACGGTCAAATGATATTTCTATCGTCTCCGTCGGTCCGAACGCCGAGTTGACCATTCCAATGTAAGTCGCCGCTGCCGCGGTAGTTCCCTCTTCGTCAACATTTATAACAGCTTTCTGGCGAGCTTCGCTGACACTCAAATCTCCGGTTGAAGTAATGGGACTGAAGTCCGCAAGTGCAGTAAAAGGCAGTTCCATGCCCATTTGCTTCAATACGGGGATTAGCATATCTTCCGTATCATACTCTGTCTTGAACTTTGGAAAGCTTAGACATACACTATGTCCCGTCTGCGATGCATAATATTCATTTAATCGATCTACTGTCAATCTATCTATAAAATCCGTCATCTTTGTACCTCGGGTAGGCATTATAACAAACATGTTATAAGCGCCGTTGCCGTAAGGTATCGTGCAAAGAGCAGCTTCATCTGTAACCATCGAGGCAAATTCTGAGGTCTGATGCATAAAAGTCGTTTTGACTTTTGTGGCATCACTACAAATGAAATAATTGTCGGCATTATCGCTTTTGTTAAACTTATTAGCCCATATACCTTTGAAATATAATGCATTGACAAGTACCAAAACGGAGTTCGGGTCCAAACTTGCCAAAAGAGAAGGAATCATATTGTCGGTCTTTGCGGCACACCATGAATTAATCTTAGGCAGCGTTGATTGAGAACAGAAGTCCACATTGTAAAGCTCTGCATCAAAAACATCTTTTATACTGCTTGTGTAAGAGTCTAAAATTGGCAAAACGTTGGATATCCACAAGGAGTTGGCACTCGATATGGTCGTTAATTTATCTGCTGAAAGCAGAGACGGCAAGATTAATTTATAATACTCATTGACATCCTGCATCGTAGAGTTGCCATATCCAAGTGCAGAAAGAATCTCACTGCGAGTCTCTCCCTGCGCACCGTTTGCAAGCATTGCAAAGCAGACAGAAGCACTTAGTGGAGAGACAAACACATTCTTATCTTCCTGCTTCTCACTCAAGGCTTTAAACAGATTGACGGCAAACGTATTACCGTTGTCCATAACAGCCTGCTGACTTTTGGTTAAAACGATATCTACACGTTGATTATCCTCATTATCAGGAATATCCTCCTTATTACATGCAAGCGTCAAAAACGTACAAACTGCAACAGCAGCCAAGCCAAATAGCTTTGAAAAACAAATACTTTTCATATTTAATTACTTTAATTTTATAACATATAAGAAACTCAGAAAACACGAAATACTGCACCGAAGTTGTGGCAATATCGCAGTCTGTCCAATAAAAAAAGACAATTCATATAGTGACGGCCAATACCACAGTACTACAACATCTTTATCCGAAAAGCATTTCAAATACCGCCACCGTATGAACTGTCTATAGATTGCTTCTGCAAAATTACAGGTAAGAAATCGTTAATCCTACAAAAAAAAACTTGTCACGATATAGTCAAGCATGGTGTAACAGACTGATAATCAGTGGCCATTTTTAAAAAAAACTTGTCACGATATAGTCAAGCCGCAACGTATTGATAATCAGCCTATTGCGCGCGAGCAATTCGAGCCGCCCCTCAAAAGCAGCTTAAAGAGCTGATAAATAAGATATTACACAATATTCGAGCCCCTTTAAAGCAAGAAACGTACGTATATCATCCGGCAAGACTCCCTACCGACGTCACAAGATGTCGATCCGAAGAGCTGTTATTTTGTAACAATCTTCACGGATGCTGTGTGTCCGCGATATTCACGGGCATATAGAGATTCTATCTGAACAAGCGATGAGGTAAATGTACCGGCTTGAGTGACGTAGAAACGCTCTTCGATAGTTGTATATTCTTCCGGAAGCAACTCAAAATAATAATTAGTAGCAGACTCACGCACTTCTTTGTAATAACGTCCCCACCAAGTATATCCGGAAGCCTCATTTTCAGGATAGAAACATGCAGGACGCATAGCACACATCTGCACGAAACTGCGGTTTTCAGTATTGTAAACCTTGTATCTGACAATAATTTTATCTCCGACAGAAAGAGCATCTCCATCGGCAATGGCTTTTCCGTCCGAAGCTCTCAGGAACTCACGTTGCACTGTAATCTCATTGCCACTCGCCTCAACTTTATCAAGCGTAGTGGTGTATGTATAATAAACAGCTCCGAGTTTCAAATCCTTCGCATTGCTCGAGATTAGAGCATAAACAGCATCTGTCGTAGCCACGGTATTTTCCCATGCCTGGTTATGCTTCTGGAGAAGCAGCCACTGCGCCAAGCCATTAACCATTTTTCTCTCTCCAATTCGGCCAAACAGATCAATGAGCTGCGCGTGAGCATAGATCTCGCTGTTCATCAAGCCACGCAGCGGCATCACTGCATTAGGGAAGTAGCACCCCACCGTATTGTTTTGCACCGCATAGTCTTTCAATGAGCGAGTCAGCTTGTCTACCCTCTCTGTAAATGATTTGTCCCAATACTCTTTGCCTTTGCAATTGAGTAAAGTTTCACAGAGCAAAGCCTTTGAAAGAATCGGGATATTTTGCCAACCGTCAACTGTCTTGCTTAAATATGATTTAAATGCTGCAGTGGCTCCATCCGAAAGAGCCACATCAAGATATTCGCTCCTTACGGCAAAATATTGAACCATATTGAACGATAGCTCTTTCGTCGTCGCAAGTCGATTGTCAATATAATGCAATGCATTGACAATCAATTTGTCTTCATCGGCAGTAAACTCAATAGCCCCGACAGAGCGAAGTTGATCCATCTTATCCAGGAAAAACAGTGTAATCATATCGGAAGAATTCATTCCCGAAAACCACTTAAATCCCCCGTCAGTATTTTGAAGAGTACGCATTTTGGCAACAGCCTCATCTCGGAATGCTTCTCTAATAGCCGCCTCCCCTGCAGGAGATGCATCCCCCAATACCTTGCCTCGCATCTGATTAATATAAAAGGCAGAGATCCATGCGATTGCATTGTCTGAAGAAGGCTTTTTTGCCATAGGCAGGGACTCTTTAACAGCCGAAAGTGTAGAATACTCTGCATATTCGATAATTGGATTGACTGCCCCGATACGCTGCTGAAGTTGCTTCTCATAATATTTGCGACCATGCGAGCCTCCGAGTATAAACGAAGCAGCCTCGGTCAGAGTGATAAGGGCCGGTTCAACAATAATCTCATGCCTCTCACCGTCACTGACACCATCTGCACTGTAAGTCATCTTCACGCCAAGCTTTTCGACAGCTGAAGGCACGGCAACAGACCATGCCACCTCGCCCTGTGCCTGAGCAGGGAGTGTTAATTTAATATCATCGCACCCGTCCAAAGAGATTGATTTCCCCGATACGGCATCATAAAACTCAATATGGGCAATCCCGTGTAGTTCACGCACCCCAAGATTGACCACCTTACTTTTCAATGTAATCATGTCTCCCTCACGCACAAATAATGGGATATTAGGCACCATCATTGCCTCTTTCTGCACAATTAGCGATCTCTCCACCTGAGCACTTTTCAACTCTTGGTTATAGCCCATTATCAAAACCCGATAAGTAGACAGATTGTCATTTGTAGTAAAAGTGACTTCAGCCTTACCATCCTCGCCCACACGGATATGCGGATAAAAGGCCAGCAGTTCCCCAAAATTGGAGCGCGGCACCACATCGACGGAAGTCTCTTCCTCCCCACCTGCGTCATCATTATCCTGGACGGATTTTGCGGCAACCACTTCCTCTTTCAAAAGCATGTCATCTGCAGCAGATTCCTCTACTGCCACCCCCGGGACCATACCCATCAGAGAAGTATTCACGGAGTAGGCCCTGAACCGAGGTCCTCGCCAACTATACTGATTCAAAGTGGTGGTAATATCAGGTGAGTCGGTACGTATAACAGAGGACAAAGGCTGGAAATAGAACGAATTGGCATCAAATCTATCAGTTGTCACGTCAAAGATGGAGACCATCAACTCCGAAGCTGGTGCCTTTACCGTAAACCTTTCCTGAGACCTCGGAGTGGTCTTGTCCCTGAATGTCTCCACATCAATATCAAATCTGATATCATTGGGACGTATATAGTCATAGTGATGATTAATCTCCTTTCCGTTGCGGAATCCGAACAGAGACAAGACTACCATGCTCGGGTAGCTCTTCTCGTATGGAAGTACGATTTTTACCATCTCGTCACGCAAATGAACAGGCTGACGGTAAAGTCTGTGATCGGCATCAAACAACTCCAGTTCGAGATAAAGATCTTCTTCTGAGGTTCCTATGAGAAATTCAATGCCATCAACTGTCTTAAGCGGATAATAAAAATACTCCGACTCATACGGAACTTTAGTATCGCCCGGACTTAACAGCACAAATTTGCGTTTGGTTTCAATCTTCTTTCCTCTGTATTCTATATTTGCGACAAACTCATATTCACCGGAGAGCAACGATTTGAAGTCAAAAGATATCGGAGAGTTGGACTTATAGCTACCGGCAGCACAATCTGTCTCACCTCGCCTGATCACGTACGAACCATCCACATCAACAGGGAAGCCGCTGCGCGAAGATGCCGCTATCGCAAAATTGTCGGTAATATCCTTGTCTACAAGCACTCGCCCCTGGTCGTCTATCTCATCATAATCATCCAATTCCCCATCCTCAATATCTTCAGCATCCATATCAAATGATATATTCAGGTCTATTGGCGTATCCGACACTATTACAGAGCTTCTAACCTCATGAGTTTCACCCTGAGGATCCGTAGCTTTGACAGTGATGCGATATGTAACAGTAATGTTACTTTTTGAAAGATCCTCTCCGTTTTTAGATTTCGGCCTTTCAGCAACAAAATTTATTTCAAATCCGCCATCATTGTCTGAAAGTATCTTGCCGCTCATTCTTTTATCTTCAAAAGTGGTTGATCCCCACGGATAAACCCTTGCATAAGCCTGAATGTCATACTCAATTACAGCATTGGCCACTGAGAAGCCGGCATAACTTGTCACTTTGCCCTGCTGCTTTACAACATCCGTAAAGCAATAAACATCTTTAACGGGGATCATATTCACGGCAAATGTCGGACGCTTATAGGTCTCCACTCTGATAAACCGGGAGTTATAGCGCTTATCCGCCAGGATGTACGTCCCGTTACGACTCCCTTCCGGTATGGTAAAGAATCCGCTTGCCGAACCCATATCATTGGTCACTAACTTCACCGTAGCAATGGCCTCATTGGAAGATTCGTGCCTTAGCTTGATTTCTACAGATTTGTTTGGAACCACTTCTCCCCTTACTCCATCTGTTTTACAACATATTACCTTGAAGTAAACAGTGTCCGTCGGCTTGTAGAGCTCTCTGTCTGTATAGATTCTAACATAATCATTCATTGATTCTGACTTTCTGGACGAACCGGTACCATCTTTCAAATACATTAGTGGAGAGTATCTGTCAGAGCCATTTTCAACTCTAAATTTGTAACTGTTCTTATTGGCATCGGAAGGTATTGTCAACTTCTTTATCTTATTAAATCCGTCAGACTTGTAAGAAGTAGTTGAGAGTGCTCTCCAGGGCACAAATCCATTTTTAGAACTAACATCCCTGTCCCGGAATATGGAGACCCTCGGCTTCGCAAAAGGCTCACCGGTAGTGATATCGGCAGCATAAAATTCAGTCTCTCTTCTGACGGTACGCACACCTACTGCTACGCGACTGACATTAATTGTAGTCACATTTTTGGCCTTTCCGGCATCAAAGTAGAGCAGATACACTCCTTCCCTCTCAAGATCAACCTTAATTCCCTGCTTCTCTGTAATGTTATATTCATTTTTGAAGTCATCAAAGGTAAGAGAGGCGTATTTTTCGCCATACTTGGCAAAATCGGGCAGATTTTCTTCCAAATCCCCTGTTTGCGAATATGTATAATTATCTTTAAGCCGGTAGATGTCGACTTTCAGCACCGATACATTTTTGCAGGAAACGATATACTCTATTCCCTTGCGGGGCATAGTCTGTCCATTGTCGGAAAAACTGAGAGTCTGCCCATCCATACCATCCACAACTCGTTGTATCTTCTGTGCATATTCCGTAGAGGCATATTTTTGTTTCAGAGCGAGAGCTTCCTCTCTAATTCCGAGATAATCGGCACCAAGAGGATTCAACTTGGAATCAACTTGTGACTTATGATTGATCAATCTTTTGTAAAGCAGCATGATCACCCTCGGGTTGTCGGCATACTTCTCTATATTACTATCCAAATCCGCATAGATCTCATTGCGCAATGTGCTGAGTGTCGGATTAAATTGATTGGCTTCTTTCCAGTTATATTTTGTCAGAGCAGTGTAAATCTCCTCCGAAGCATAGAGTTGTTCGAGGATATTCCCATCCTGCTTTGCCTTCTGCTCGATCTCTTTGAGATACTGTACTGCGGTCTGAGGCAAGCCGTCTTTGTTGGCTTGTTCGACCTTGCTCCACAATTGAGAATATGGGACAGGCTGAATATCTTGTGCCTTCATAATATTAGAAAAGAAAATAATTAGGGTTAAGAGTAAAAATGTCTTTCTCATGACTTTGATATTTTGGCGTAAATATAACTAAAAATATGCCACTTTTCACTACTGCAGGCCTTTCGGCACAAATCGTAATTACCGCCAAAAATCGTAAAAATTAAACCATTGTACCGGATACAGCCTTATCACTTTCTCCAATTCCGCTGCAAAAGCTCTTGCAAGCCCCTCCATTTTTTCCTTGCGTGAAAGGCCATCACTATTGATATCCACTTTCCGAATGAATATTTTATAATTTTTGGAAGAATCTTTCATCACAAATACGGCCAGAATCTTGACATCACGCTGCACTGCTAAGGCAAACGGGCCCAACGGAAACTTTGCATTTTGGCCGAAGAACGGACATTCGACATATCGGGAAGATCCAAATATCCTGTCTCCCGACATACTGACTATCTCGCCATTCTCCAATGCGCTGTTTAGAATGAAAACGTGCGATAAATCCTCCTTTACCTGCACCATTTTTATATTGTTTTTTGTGAGGATTCTTTCTCTGTTGAGCATAACGGATTTCGTCTCGCCCGAAAAGACCAGTGCATTAAAAGTTTTTTCTTCTGCAACAAGGGAATATCCGGCCAATTCATAATTGCCGACATGGGAACTTAGCTGAAGAAAACCCTCTTTTTGAGAAACCAGATTTTTAAATAGGTCATTCCCGTCAATCTCAATTGAAAAAGTTCTGCCGGCATATACTGCAAAACGATCCAGAATTATTTGACCGAATTTGAAATGGTTCAGATATACATACCTGAAGGATTTTAGCGGGGAAAAGGCAAATCTTTCCCGAAAAAAATGATACATGGCAAGATACCCCTGATGGTGAAACACCATATAAAATGGAACAACTAAACCCATAATGCAATATGGTATACGCATACCTACTATGCGAAAACAAAATGTCAGCGAACGCTGCATCCATGGTCGTCCGCCAGTTTTTCCACTCCAGAGTTTGTGCGTTGTATCTTCCAATATGCACTACTTTAGTTTGCAAACCAATATGCTGTGTCCCTGCCCCAAATGATCATAAATGGTCTCTATCTCCAATCCTGCAGTTTCCACCAGCCGTTTCATATCGTCCGAGTGATACATTTTGCTGTTTCCATTGGCAATAGCCGTAAAATAGAGGCTGATCTGGGTGAGACAAAAAGCCGCCGGTTCATATTTTTGCCTGTCCCATAAAGTTTCCATTATGTAAAGTCGGGTGCCGTCCCACATAATTTTAGAGGCACGGCTCAATATGCTGACTATTTCTTTTTCTGAAAAACAGTCCAGAAACTGGCTCATCCATATTGCGTCATAATGCTTGTCCGACGGGAATGGAACATTATTGTCTAAAATGTTCATGCCACAACCGTCAATCCTCTCCGCACCGCTCTTTCCTTCGGTTTGCAGTCTCATCATCTCTATCTGCTGCGGCAAATCAAGGATCGTTACATTTACTTTATCGTCATACTCCACACAACGCATAGCCCAACGACCTGTATTGCCTCCGACATCGAGCAAAGTATGTGTCGGACGACTGAATACGATTTTTAGGGCTTCATCAAAAGAACTGTCGGAATAGAAATGATCGAAGTCAAGCCAACTTTTCTGTACTTGTTCCGGAAGAGAAGAAAGCCCTTCATATACGGTATCCCACTCCCCGAAATGTTTCAAACCGGCAGGCTTCCCTTCCAAAAGAGCTTCTTCCAAATGGAAAAAACCCTCATAATTGACATCGTGGTTGAAATCGAAGTTCACACGTGTAGCCGGATCGTTCAGCAGGAACCAACCCGTCTTGGAGATGGTAAAACGATCTGTCTCAGTGTTTATCAGTATCGAACCTATGCTCAGCGAGGCATCGGTCAAAACTTTGACCGCATAATCCGAGAGACCTGTCTTTGTGGCAATTTCTTCACGAGTAAGCCCATCTCCATTTTTACTGTCACGGAGAAGATCCAGTATCCCAAATTTAACCATAAGGCGGGAAACCTGAAAAACGATTGGTCCGAATGCGATAAACTCTGCCAAACGCTGGGCATCGCGGGCGGAAAGTTGTTCTTTCGTATAAGTTTTGTTCAGTGACGGAAATAAATTCATAGTATTAATATTTAGGCGTCCAACATGCGCAAAGATAGTTTATTTCTCAATATCTAAAAAACAAAGTAGCATCGGCATTACTATTATTAAGTCATTTTGTCTATCTTTGAAGGTTAAAGATTTATCAATGACTTTCAAAATAACAGCGCAAGATACAAGCGGCTCGGCAGCCAGATGCGGTCAGATAAAGACCGACCACGGAACCATAGATACCCCTATATTTATGCCTGTCGGCACAATAGGATCTGTAAAAGGTATTTATCACAAAGATTTGACGGCCGACATCAAGGCTCAAATCATACTCGGCAACACCTACCATCTCTACCTGCGCCCCGGATTGGACATATTACATCAGGCAGGCGGAATCCATAAATTCACATCATGGGACAAACCTGTACTCACAGACAGTGGCGGATATCAGGTATTTTCGCTTGCGCAAAACAGAAAGCTGACTCCGGATGGATGCACTTTCAGTTCACACATTGATGGATCGAAACACACTTTCACTCCCGAAAATAATATTGATACACAGCGACTTATCGGAGCGGATATACTGATGGCCCTGGATGAATGTTGCCCCGGCGATGCCGATCGCAATTATGCAAAAAAGTCATTGGATCTAACCAAATCCTGGCTTGAAAGATGTGTGAAGAGATTTGATCAAACCGATCCACTCTACGGCTACAGTCAGACATTTTTTCCGATAGTGCAGGGATGTACTTACCCTGACCTGAGAGTGGAGGCGGCAGAACATGCGGCATCACTTGATCGAGAGGGCTACGCAATTGGCGGGCTTTCGGTCGGTGAGCCTACCGAAGTGATGTACGAGATGATAGAGGTAGTGCATCCTGTCCTGCCTCTCGACAAACCGAGATATCTGATGGGAGTGGGGACTCCGGCAAACATATTGGAAGGAATCGCAAGAGGAATCGATATGTTTGACTGTGTGATGCCTACTCGCAACGGGCGCAACGGAATGCTGTTTACATGGGACGGTATGATTAACATAAGAAACAAAAAATGGGCGGATGATTTTTCTCCGATAGATTCAAATGGAACATCTTTTGTTGATAGCACCTACACTAAAGCATATCTGAGGCATTTGTTTATTGCCGGAGAGATGCTTGCAGCGCAGATTGCAAGTGAGCACAACCTCGCATTTTATTTGAATTTGGTAAAAACCGCACGCGAACATATCCAGAGCGGGGACTTTCTGCAATGGAAAAACGCTGCCGTAAAGAGACTTGAAACAAAGATTTAACAGATGAATAAATTCAGCGTCAAAATACTGGACAAGTATATCATCAAGAAGTTTATTACAACATACTTCTTTGCCCTGTTGATTGTAATCGGCATCGTCATCGTTTTTGACATTAGTGAAAAGATTGATAATTTCGTAAATAACAATATCCCTCTTAAAGAGATCATCGTACAATATTACTTGAACTTTATCCCATGGATACTGAACAGTTTCAGCCCTCTGTTTGTTTTCATATCGGTTATCTTCTTCACGTCAAAACTTGCAGCCAACAGTGAGATTATCGCTATGCTTTCGGGAGGTGTCAGCTTCAACAGGATGCTTAGACCGTATATGGTTTCTGCCGCATTCATTGCTGCAATGTCCATGGTGTTGAGTTTGTGGATCATTCCTCCCGCCAACCAGCATCGACTTGACTTTGAAAACAAATATGTCAAAAAACAGGCTGTAGTCGGTGGCGATTATGCGCGAAACATTCACTACCAAATTGCTCCGGGTGAGTTTGTATATGTCGAATCGTTCAGTTCATGGGCAAATACTGCATATCGTTTTACTCTGGAGACCATCAAGGATAATAAAGTCGTATCCAAACTTTCTGCCGAATCTGCCCAGTGGGATTCCACTTTGCTTGGATGGAAACTCAAGAATTACTATATCAGAGACTTCCATGGAGAGTCTGAGATTGTCACCACAGGCAAAAGCATGGACACGGTAATCAGCCTTACCATTGAAGACTTTTACAGACGTAAAAATATCGTAGAGTCTTTGTCTATCGGCGAACTGAATGACCTTATCAAAGTACAGCGAATGCGTGGCGACAAGATGATTATACACTCTCAAATAGAGAAGAACAACCGCATCGCAATGCCTTTTTCCGCCTTTATCCTTACCATTATGGGAGTTGCTCTCGCTTCCCGCAAAAAGAGGGGCGGTATCGGGCTCAATATCGGTATCGGCATAGCCCTGAGTTTCATCTATATATTATTTATGCGCTTTAGCGAAATGTTTGTCTTTACGGGGACTCTCTCCCCTGCACTCGCACTGTGGATGCCAAATATCGTATTTTCGGTAATTGCCGCCCTCCTTTACAGAATGACACCAAAATAACATTAAAAAAATACACTTAATATGTCCAAATTTAAACCTTCACTGCAGCTAAAGCTGATAATTATGAACTTCCTGGAGTTCGCCATTTGGGGTGCATACCTGACCTCTCAAGGCAAATACCTCGGCGCTATCGGTTTTAGTGAAAGAATCGGCTATTTCTTTACCGTTCAGGGAATAGTTTCCATCTTTATGCCTGCCATTATCGGGGCTATCGCCGACAGATGGGTGGCACCTCAGAAAATGCTGGGATTCTGTCATTTAATCGCTTCCGTCTTTATGATCGCGACCGGTTATTACGGCTATTCTTCCGGCGCAGACGCCAACTTTACCACTTTGTTCTCTTTATATACTGTAAGTGTAGCCTTCTATATGCCAACTCTTGCCCTGACCAACTCTGTCGCATACAATTTGCTTGATCAGGCCCACATGGATTCAGTCAAGGCTTTCCCACCTATACGGGTATGGGGCACTATCGGATTTATAGCATCAATGTGGTTCGTAGATTTAACGGGTTTTGACAAAGGCCCGTGGCAATATGTTACTTCCGGCGTCATTGGTTTAGCCTTAGCGATATATGCCTTTACTCTTCCAAACTGTATTATCGAAAAGAATTCTGAGAAGAAATCTTTATGGGACACGATGGGTCTCAGTGCTTTTACCCTGTTTAAAAGCCGTAAAATGGCCATGTTTTTCATTTTCTCCATGCTCCTGGGCATCTTACTGCAAATTACAAATGGTTACGCCAATCCTTACATAAGCGGCTTTAAAGAGCTGCCTGAATATGCAAATGCTTTCTTTGCAAAGCACTCAACCATCCTTATCTCCCTTTCTCAGATTTCCGAGGCTCTGTGTATCCTGCTGATTCCTTTCTTCCTGAAAAAATATGGAATTAAAGTTGTGATGCTGCTTGCCATGCTCGCCTGGGTTTTCCGCTTCGCATTGCTCGGACTCGGTAATCCTGTATCCGGAGTCTGGTTGTTCTTCTTATCAATGATTGTTTACGGTATCGCCTTCGACTTTTTCAATATCTCAGGATCACTATTTGTCGACAATAATACTGACAGTAAGATACGTTCAAGTGCCCAGGGCCTGTTTATGTTGATGACCAACGGACTCGGTGCCGCTATCGGAACCATCGCTGCTCAGAAAGTCGTCAATCAACTGGTCTATAGCAAAACGGATATGATCGCTCAATATGAAGGATGGAGACAGGCCTGGTTTGTCTTTGCCGGTTTCGCTCTTCTGGTGGCAATTCTCTTTGCAATTCTATTCAGATACAAACACACAGCGGAAGAGACAAAATAATGATCTCTTAGAGTATTCACAAAAAAAGAGGATAACGTAAAAGTTACCCTCTTTTGTTTTGTACTGTAGTACCAATACTATTTACCTGTCTTTCTGGGAGCAGATACTTTCTTAGCCGGAGCAGCTTTGGTAGAAACCTTTCCTGTTGTCTTAGGAGCTGCTTTCTTTACAGGTGCAGCAGCCTTTTTAGCAGGAGCTTTCTTCACAGCAGCCTTAGGAGCCTCTTTTTCAGCAGCCTCAACAGGTGCAGCTTCAACAGCGGCAGCAGCGTCAGCAGCAACTTCAGTTGCAGCGGCCTTTTTAGCACCACCACGACGAGTCGAAGGCTTTTTAGCTGTCTCCTTAGTGTCGGTTGCGGTAGTTATTGCGGATTCGTTAAAATCAACTAATTCCATAATAGCCATATCAGCAGCATCGCCCAAACGGAAACCGTTCTTGATAATACGAGTATATCCACCCGGACGATCGGCAATCTTCGGAGCAACTACGCGGAACAATTCGGTAACAGCCTCTTTTTGCTTAAGATAGCTAAATACCATACGGCGTGAATGAGTTGTATCTTCTTTAGACTTGGTAATAAGTGGTTCAACATACATCCTTAAAGCCTTCGCCTTGGCAAGTGTTGTCTCAATTCTTTTGTGCAGAATTAAAGATGATGCCATATTGGCCAACATTGCTTTACGATGTCCGCTTTTTCTTCCCAAATGGTTTATTGACTTATTGTGCCTCATGATTTATTTCTTTTTTTTCAATATTATACTTAGTAATGTCCATGCCGAAGCTTAATTTCAATCTGTCAACAAGCATATCTATCTCGTTCAATGATTTCTTACCAAAGTTTCTGAACTTCATAAGTTCATTTCTCTGATGACAAACCAAATCGGCAAATGTCTCAATGTTTGCTGCCTTCAAGCAATTTAATGCTCTAACCGAAAGCTCCATATCAGACAATTTTGTGAGAAGTAGATGACGCATGCGCAATGATTCTTCATCAAGCTCCTTGCTCTCAACTTCAACCGGAGTCTCAAGAGATATCTTTTCATCAGAGAACAACATAAAGTGATAAATCAATATCTTGGCAGCCTCTTTCAATGCTTCCTTCGGATGAATTGAGCCGTCAGTTGTAATCTCAATGGTCAGCTTCTCATAGTCTGTCTTCTGCTCAACACGCCAGTCTTCAACAGCTATTTTCACATTCTTGATAGGAGTGAAAATAGAGTCAATTGCTATCGTGCCAATAGGAGCATCTTCCACTTTATTGTCATCAGAAGGAACATAACCCCTTCCTTTACCTATTCTAAGCTCCACCTTCAACTGAACTGTAGGTTCCATTGAGCAGATATGAAGATCAGGATTTAAAACACTAAAGTTTGACAAGCTTTTTGAAATATCTCCAGCAGTAAATTCTTGCTTACCACTAACAGTAACGGTTACTACTTCACCGTCTTCTTCCTCGATCATTTTCTTGAAGCGAACCTGTTTCAAGTTAAGAACGATATCGACCACACTTTCAATCACACCAGGGATAGTGTCAAATTCATGACTCACACCCTCGATTTTAATTGAAGTAATGGCAAATCCTTCTAACGAAGCCAATAAAATACGACGCAATGCGTTACCTATTGTGATACCGTACCCGGGTTCCAACGGACGGAACTCGAAACGACCAAAGGTATCAGTTGCATCGAGCATTATTACCTTATCCGGTTTTTGAAATGCTAATATTGCCATGTTCTTTATTTTTTATTAGTGTTATGCTAAACGCAAGTTTTTACTTAGAGTACAATTCGACGATGAGCTGTTCGTTAATTGCTTCAGGGATTTCAGTTCTGTCAGGTAGACTCAAATATTTACCGGCGCATTTGCCGCCATCCCATTCTAACCACGGGTACTTATTTGATGAACGGGAAAGACTGTCCTGAACTACTTCAAGACTCTTTGAACGTTCACGTACACCAACCACCTCTCCGGGTTTAACGATTGCAGAAGGTATGTTGCAAACTTCACCGTTGAGAGTGATATGACAGTGTGTTACCAACTGTCTTGCAGCTGCTCTTGAAGGAGCAATTCCCAAACGGTAAACCAGGTTGTCAAGACGGGACTCAAGAAGCAACAGAAGATTCTCACCGGTACGGCCTTTCATCTTGTTTGCTCTTCCGTAAAGATTACGGAACTGTCTCTCCAAAACACCGTAAGTATATTTTACTTTCTGCTTCTCAGCCAACTGTGTACCATACTCAGAGGTTTTTTTGCGTTTTTTAGCCAATCCGTGTTGTCCCGGAGGATAATTCTTTTTCTCAAAATACTTATCCGGACCAAAGATCGGTTCTCCAAATTTGCGGGCTATCTTTGTTTTAGGCCCTGTATATCTTGCCATATTCTAAAATACTTTAAAATTACATATAAAGGTTATACTCTACGGCGTCCTTTAGGACGGCAACCATTGTGTGGTAACGGTGTTACATCGATAATCTCCGTAACTTCTATACCGGCTCCGTGAATAGTACGGATTGCAGATTCACGACCTGCACCCGGACCTTTAACATAAGCCTTAATCTTGCGTAACCCTAAGTCATAAGCCACCTTGGCGCAATCAGCGGCAGCAACCTGAGCAGCATACGGAGTGTTCTTTTTGGAACCCCTGAAGCCCATTTTACCTGCTGATGACCAGCTGATAACTTGACCTGTACTGTTTGTCAATGTTACAATAACATTGTTGAAAGTTGAAGAAATATGGGCCTGACCATAAGCGTCAACCTTAACAACCCTTTTCTTACTTGTTGTAGTTTTCTTTGCCATAATCTTAGTCCTTATTTAGTTGCTTTCTTCTTGTTAGCTACAGTCTTCTTTCTACCCTTACGAGTACGTGCATTATTTTTGGTGCTTTGACCACGAACAGGAAGACCGATACGATGACGGATACCTCTATAGCATCCGATATCCATCAAACGTTTAATGTTCATTTGAATTGATGAACGAAGTTCACCTTCAATTTTGTATTCATTAGCAATTTTTCCACGAATTGCTGAGATTTGGTCATCATTCCAATCTTTAACTTTGGTGTCAAAGTCAATGTTCAAATCCGACAGGATTTTCTGAGCAGAACTGCGACCAATTCCGAAGATATAGGTTAAACCTATCTCTCCACGCTTGTTGTTTGGTAAATCAACTCCGGCTATACGTGCCATAATCTATTTTTTACTTTATTGTTATTACAAATTAAAAAATTATCCCTGGCGCATTTTAAACTTCGGATTCTTTTTGCAAATTACATACAAGCGACCTTTGCGCTTTACGATTTTACAATCCTCGCTACGCTTCTTAATGGATGTTTTTACTTTCATTTGTGTAAGTTTTTTATTTATATCTGAAAGAAATTCTTCCTTTTGTTAAATCATACGGAGACATCTCAACTCTAACTTTGTCTCCCGGCAGGATTTTGATATAGTGCATACGCATCTTGCCGGATATGTGGGCAATAATAATATGGCCACTGTCCAATTCAACTCTAAACATTGCATTGGAGAGAGCTTCAACGACTGTTCCTTCTTTTTCTATGGATGATTGTTTTGGCATATAAAAATAAGTCCGTAATAATTTTGTTTATAATTTATTGTTTTCGATAAAATCAAAAGTTGATAAAACTTCAGGAGTGCCGTGCTTAACCGCAACCGTCAACTCAAAGTGAGCCGAATATTTATGATCTTGGGTAATCACGCCCCATCCGTTATCATCAAGATAGACATCCTTTGTCCCGGCATTAATCATAGGTTCAATACAGATCACCATACCTTCCATCAGCTTAACCCCTCTTCCCTGTCTTCCGTAATTTGGAACTTCCGGACTTTCATGGAGAGTTTTACCTATCCCGTGTCCTACCATTTCCCTTACTACGGAAAAGCCGAGAGGCTCAACATAAGACTGTATGGCAAATCCGATATCACCTATTCTGCCGCCGGCAACAGCTTTTTCAATTCCTCTGTAAAGAGACGTTTTGGTCGCATCAAGCAACTTCCGAGTCTCTTCACTCACCTTCCCTACCGGAAATGTGTAGGCCGAATCACCGTTGTATCCTCTATACTTTGTACCGCAATCTACGGAAACTATATCTCCTTCTTTCAACTTGTAATCTGACGGAAACCCGTGGACAATTACATCATTGACAGAAAGACACAAGGTATAAGGAAATCCACCGTAACCTAAAAAACCCGGCTCTGCTCCCAAGCTGTGAATATACTTCTCGGCTATAAAATCCAACTCTTTGGTTGTAATACCCGGGGCAATATATTTTCCAACTTCAGCAAGTGTCTTAGAGACCATTATTGCATTCTCTCTAAGTCCATCCAGATCCTCTTCGGTTTTAAGCTTTATCATTGTGAAAGAACTTTATCAAAAATTACATACCTGAACGGCCCTTGAGACGTCCTGTCTTCATCAAACCGTCGTAGTGACGCATAAGCAAATGACTCTCAATCTGCTGAAGAGTATCCAAAATAACACCTACCAGGATCAGTAACGATGTACCGCCGTAGAATTGTGCAAATTGGTTGTTAACTCCCAACAGTCTTGCGAATGCCGGCACAACTGCCACCAAAGCCAAGAAAATTGACCCCGGAAGCGTAATGCGTGACATAATGGCATCGATATAATCAGCGGTTTTCTTGCCAGGCTTGTAACCAGGAATAAAACCACCGTTTTTCTTCATCTCCTCTGCCATATTGGTCGGATTTACAGTAATTGCGGTGTAGAAATACGTAAATATGATAACCAACAGTCCGAAGACAAAATTATACCAAAAACCTGTCGTATCGCTCATGACAGCCGCAAAACCTTTTGTTGCGTTGAAATTGGAGAATATTAGCGGGAACAGCATCATAGCCTGAGCGAAGATAATTGGCATAACGCCAGCCGCGTTTATCTTCAAAGGGATATATTGACGAACACCACCATATTGTTTATTTCCAACAATACGTTTTGCATATTGAACCGGAATCTTTCGTACAGCCTGAACCAATGCTATGGTTGCAACAAAGATGAAGAAAAGAATTACAAACTCGACGATGAGCATAAGCGGACCGCCTGTCGTTTGATTAAACTTCTCAGACAACTCAATTTGCAACGCCATCGGAAGACGTGCTATGATTCCTATCATAATGATTAGAGAAATACCATTACCTATGCCGCGGTCTGTAATTCTTTCACCTAACCACATAACAAACATGGTACCTCCAATAAGTACTAAAGTCGCAAAAGCCCCATACCAGGCAGTGTTCATTGTAGAAACAAATGCCTCGGGAGGTAACTGATACTTAAGGTTTGCTATATAAGCAGGGCCCTGAAGTGCGAGAATAACTATTGTGAGATAACGTGTATACTGATCCATTTTTCTGCGCCCGCTCTCACCTTCGCGCTGTAAACGCTGGAAGAATGGGAACATAACACCCAAAAGTTGAATAACGATGGATGCGGAGATATAAGGCATAACGCCCAACGCAAAGATTGAAGCATTACCAAAAGCACCGCCTGAAAACATATTCAGAAGGCCTACAAGGCCTTGAGATGACTGTGCCTGTAAATTGGCAAGCTGTGACGCGTCTATACCCGGAATTACTATAAAACTGCCCAAACGGTACACGGCAAGCAATATCAGGGTGTAGAAGAGTCTTTTGCGAAGATCTTCAATCTTAAAAATATTTGCTATTGTTTGAAAAAAGCTCTTCATGAGGTTTAACGTTTAGTGTTTGTTGTTCCTCCAAGACCGGCGATTTTTTCAATAGCAGTTGCAGAGAAAGCATCTGCAGTTACATTCAACTTTGCAGTCAATTCACCGTTACCGAGAATCTTGACCAAGTCATTTTTTGAAGCAAAACCTGCTTCAATCAATACGTCAACATTGATATCGGTAACATTGAATCTTTCACTTATTGTCTGCAAGGCCGACAAGTTCACAGCCTTATACTCTACTCTGTTAGGATTTTTAAAACCGAATTTAGGAAGACGTCTTTGAATAGGCATCTGGCCTCCTTCAAATCCCTTCTTACGAGAATAACCGGCACGTGCCTGTGCACCGTTGCTACCGCGAGTAGCTGTTTTACCGTGTCCCGAACCGGGGCCGCGTCCTACTCGTTTTGTTCTGCCTTTTGAACCCTCTGCTGGGGTAAGATTATGTAGTTTCATCATTATTCCTCCTTTACTTTACTTCTTCAACTACAACGAGGTGAAGAACTTTTTCTATCATACCTTTGGTGACGGGAGTCAATTCAACTTCAACAGTCTCATGCATTCTGTGGATCCCCAAAGAGGTCAAATTGGCAATTTGTCTCTTAGTAGCGCCACTCTTGCTTTTAATTTGAGTTACTTTTACTTTTTCCATTGTACTTTCTCCTTATCCTTTAAATACTCTTTCCATTGGAACACCACGAAGGCCTGCAACAGTGTATGCATCACGCATCTCTGTCAAAGCAGCAACAGTGGCCTTAACCAAGTTGTGAGGATTTGATGACCCTTTAGATTTTGCAAGGACGTCGCTGATACCGACTGACTCAAATACAGCACGCATAGCACCTCCGGCCTTTACTCCTGTTCCGGGAGCTGCAGGTTTCATGAATACTCTTGCGCCACCGAACTTGGCTTCCTGTTCATGAGGAATAGTCTTTTTGTTCAACGGAACCTTAACAAGATTTTTCTTTGCATCCTCAATACCTTTTGATATTGCGGTAGTTACTTCGTTTGCTTTTCCAAGGCCATAACCGACTACGCCCTTTTCATCACCTACGACAACGATTGCGGCAAAACTGAAGTGACGTCCGCCTTTGGTTACTTTTGTAACCCTCTGGACTGCTACCAATCTATCCTTAAGCTCGAGATCGGTTGTTTTTACTTTTTTTACATTGCTATCTGCCATAATGATATTAGAATTTTAAACCGCCCTCGCGAGCAGCGTCAGCCAAACTTTTAACTCTACCATGATAAAGGTATCCTCCACGATCAAATGAGATAGTCGAAATACCTTTTTCAATTGCACGTTCTGCAATTGCCTTTCCAACGATTTTAGCAGCCTCAACGCCGTTTTTGCCCTTGCACTGTTCTGCCAAACTCTTATCGTTTGAGGCAGCAGAAGCGAGGGTAAAACCCTTAACATCGTCAATAATCTGCACGTAAATCTGCTTATTACTTCTATACACTACCATTCTCGGTCTTTCTGCAGTACCGTTAACGATTTTACGTATGCGATAGTGAATTCTTTGTCTTCTTTCAATTTTAGTCAATGCCATAACTTACTCTCCTAATTATTTAGCGCTGGCCGACTTACCGGCTTTACGACGAAGCTGTTCACCAACAAACTTAATACCTTTACCCTTATAAGGCTCAGGTTTACGAAGTGAGCGAACTTTGGCTGCTACCATCCCGAGCAACTGTTTGTCGTGGCTTTTCATTACTAATACCGGATTTGCTCCTTTTTTTACAGGTTCAGCTTCAGCTTTAACCTCTTTTGGAAGCATAAATTGAATATCATGTGAGTAACCCAAACTAAAAGTCATAATTTGACCGTTAACTTCAACACGATAACCAACTCCGACTAACTCTTGTTTTACAGTATATCCCTCAGAAACGCCTACTACCATATTATGAATCAAAGCACGATATAGACCATGCATTGAACGATGGCGAGGCTGATCTGTCGGACGTTTTACTGTAAGAACACCCCCATCAACGGATACTTCTATGTCCGGATCAACTTTCTGCGACAATTCTCCGAGTGGGCCTTTAACCTTTACCACATTCCCTTTCTCAATAGAAACTGATACTCCGGCTGGCAGGTGTACAGGTAATTTTCCGATTCTTGACATTATTTAATTATTTAAATTGTTACTAATTAATATACGTAGCAAACTACTTCACCACCGACATTCAAAGTCTTGGCTTCCTTATCGGTAATGATACCTTTGGAAGTTGAAATAATAGCGATTCCCAAGCCATTCAATACTCTTGGCATACTTGCCACGTCAGTGTACTGTCTCAAACCCGGAGAGCTGATACGAATAATTTTCTTAATAGCCGGCTTTTTAGTATCAGGATGATACTTAAGCGCAATCTTAATTGTGTTGAAAGGCTTGCCTTCAACAACTTTGTAAGCGAGAATATAACCCTTCTCATGAAGAATACGGGTCATTTCCACTTTCATTTTCGAAGCGGGAATCTCTACGGTCTTGTGACCTGCAAGATACGCGTTACGAATTCTTGTTAAAAAATCTGCAATTGGATCAGTCATTTTTAATTGTTTTTCAGATTCGACATCATCTAAGACGCCCGATATCCAATGTTAATATAATAGTGTTAATTAATTACTACCAACTTGCTTTCTTCACTCCCGGGATAAGGCCTTTACTTGCCATCTCACGGAATTGAATACGGCTGATGCCAAAAGCACGCATATACCCCTTTGGACGTCCGGTAAGTGAACAACGATTGTGTTGCCTGCAAGGACTTGAATTCTTAGGAAGTTTGTCCAATGCAGCCCAATCTCCGGCCTCTTTAAGAGCTTTACGTTTCTCAGCATATCTGGCACATAATTTAGCGCGTTTTACCTCGCGTGCCTTCATTGATTCTTTTGCCATACCTAATTGTGCTTAATGTTTTTAAAAGGTAATCCGAATTCGCGAAGCAAAGCATAAGCTTCTTCGTCTTTCGTTGCAGTAGTAACAAATGTGATCTCCATTCCGAAAATCTTAGTTATCTTATCGATATCTATTTCAGGAAATATGATTTGTTCTTTAATACCAAGGGTATAGTTGCCTCTTCCGTCGAAATTTTCAGCAATACCTTTAAAGTCTCTGATACGTGGAAGGGAAACGGCAATTAATCTCTCAAGGAACTCATACATCTTTGTAGAACGAAGTGTTACCTTCACTCCGATAGGCATACCTTTACGTAGCTTGAAGTTTGAAATATCCTTTCTTGAAGATGTTTGAATAGCTTTCTGTCCGGTAATTGTACTCAGTTCCTGCTGTGCAACTTCTACAAGCTTTTTATCCTGAGTTGCGGAACCGACACCCTGATTGATGGTTATTTTAACCAGTTTAGGGACTTGCATGATTGAAGAGTAAGAAAATTCCTTCATCAATTTACCAACAATCTCTTCTTTATATTTTTTCTGTAAAGAAGGGGTATAACCCACCTGAGCCATAGTCGGGCCTGCAGGTGCTGTTGCTGTTGCTTTCTTTTCCTTTGCCATTATTTAATCTCCTCTCCTGATTTTTTAGCGTAACGCACTAACTTGCCTTTATCGTTAACACGACGGCCAATCTTTGTAGCGCCTCCCTTTGAAGGATCGACAACTTGAAGATTTGAAATATGAACGCTCGCTTCTTGTTTGATAATACCACCCTGCGGGTTGTTTGAATTTGGTTTGGTATGTTTGCTAACCATGTTGACTCCCTCAACAATAGCACGACTTTTTTCTGTATCTACAGAGAGAACTTTGCCGGTCTTACCCTTATCGTTCCCTGCATTTACATATACCGTATCGCCTTTTTTAATGTGTAATTTTGTCATAATTGCTACCTCCTATAATACCTCAGGGGCTAATGAGACGATTTTCATATAATTATCGCGCAACTCTCTTGCTACCGGACCAAAAATACGGGTACCTACGACCTCACCCTGTTTGCTCAGCAATACGCAAGCATTGTCGTCAAAACGAATATAGGAACCATCAGCACGACGAATCTCTTTTTTGGTACGAACTACTACTGCATTTGAAACTGCACCTTTCTTAGTGTTACCACCAGGGATAGCACTCTTAACGGCAACAACGATCTTGTCACCTACTCCGGCGTAACGACGGCGTGTGCCGCCCAGAACACGAATACAAAGAACTTCCTTTGCTCCGCTGTTATCTGCCACCATTAAACGTGATTCTTGTTGTATCATGGTTATTTAACTTTTTCTACGATTTCTACTAATCTCCAACGTTTGGTCTTGCTCAAAGGACGAGTCTCCATGATGTGAACCGTATCACCTTCACTGCACTCATTCTTCTCATCTTCAGCTACAAACTTTGTGGTTTTATTTACGAACTTTCCGTAAATTGGGTGTTTTTCCTTTGTTTTAACTGCAACGACGATAGACTTGTCCATTTTGTTGCTTACCACAATCCCGATTCTTTCTTTACGAAGATTTCTTTCCATTGTACGACTAATTTAGTTCTGTTTTTCCATTTGAGCCAATACTGTAATCATTCTTGCAATATTAGTTTTAGCTTTCTTAATCTTGGAAGTATCTTCCATTGCAGAGATCACGTGATTCATTCTCATGTGGTTAAGATCCTGCTTTTCAACTTCAATGCGCTCACGCAAATCATTTACGGACATTTCGCGTATTTCTTTTGTCTTCATTTCCTTCTTTTAATTAAGATTCAACATAATCTCTTCTTACTACAAACTTTGTAGTAATAGGTAATTTCTGTGCACCAAGGCGAAGAGCTTCTTTAGCAACTTCCAATGGAACACCTTCAGCTTCAATTAACATACGTCCCGGAGTGATAGGAGCAACGAATCCTTCCGGATTACCCTTACCTTTACCCATACGAACTTCGGCAGGTTTTTTGGTAAATGGCTTGTCCGGAAAAACACGAATCCAAATCTTACCCTCACGTTTCATGTAACGAACTACAGCTTGACGAGCAGCCTCAATTTGTTGGCCTGTAAGCCAGCAACTCTCCATGGTTTTGATACCAAAAGATCCAAAAGCCAATTGACTGCCTCGTTGAGCAGTCCCTTTCATGCGGCCTTTCTGTTGCCTTCTAAATTTGGTTTTTTTCGGTTGTAACATTTTTTTATAGCTTAAAATATTTCTAAACTCTTAATTACCAATATTTTAGGTATAATTCTCCCTAAAACTTGGGATGCAAATATACGACATTTATTTTAATACCAAACTTTTTTTGATAAATTTTTGCATATATTTCGACCAAAAAAAATGACGGTTAAAACCGCCATTTTCAATTCTTTACAATAATTGACTTTTTTTTAAAAGTCTCCTTTTCGACAAATGGAATCGATACTTAATTTGCACTTGCCCCCTGGATCTCATGCGCAACTTTTTCCACCTCTTTCATAACTCTTATCACATTCTCTCCCCAGAACAATTTAATCTCCTCATCAGTCCAGCCGCGTCTCAAAAGTTCAATCGTTATATTTTTCATTTTCGTCACATCTTCAAGCTGATTCATTCCTCCTCCACCGTCAAAGTCGGTTCCAATACCGACGTGCTCTACACCAACAAGATGCTTCACATAATCAACGTGATCACAGAATGTTGAGACGTTGACTTGTGCGTGAGGCAGCCATGAAAGCGCCCATCTTCCGGTCGTCACCTGTATCACACCGCCTTTGGCAGCAATGGCCTTTATCTCGTCATCTTTGAGATTGCGGGGATGATCTTTAAGATTCCAGACACATGAATGTGTTGCTATAATAGGTGCAGCGCTCGCCTCTATGCAGTCAAACAATGTTTCCGTAGATGTGTGCGAAATATCGACTATTATACCGAGTCTGTTCATCTCTTTCACCACCTGCAGGCCATAAGGTGAGAGCCCGTGCCACCTGACGACTGAATCGCGCGAGGCATCACATATGTCATTGTTGTAGTTGTGCGACAGTGTGATCGCCCTTACGCCCATTTTATAGAACATCTCCACATTAGAGATCTCCTTTCCAAGAGCATAGCCATTTTCAATGGCAAACAGGACCGCAGACTTGCCTTTATTCTTTATCTTCCAGAAATCATCCGCACACCATGCAATCTCCGCCTCTTCAGCATGCCTGCTAACATATTCTTTAAACAAATTAATCTCATTCACAGCGTATTGCGTCGCCTTTTTAGAAGAAACCTCATCACATGGCCCCTGTCCCAAATATATTGCGAAAAAAGCGGCATCAAGTCCACCCTCTTTCATCTTCGGAAAGGTTATCTGCCCTTTATAATTGCCATTCTCATCATACTTGGGATGGCTTAAATGAATGGCCGTATCAGTGTGAGTATCAATAGTAAACATCGATTTATGCAGCGCATTTGCATGAGCCGCAAGTTCTGCATCCGATTGCGCTGTAAACGAAAGTGCCGCAAAACACATTGCAGATGCCATTATAAATTTCAACTTATTCATTTGGTAGTATGTTTTAGCTCTTTTTGGGGAATCCACCACTTCATCTTCCACGCCAGCAGCAGTATAAGCAACGATAAGACAAGACATGCCAACATCATCCACAACCCCTGTCCGTTAGAAAACATTATCGGTACGAAAGTTATCAGCAGGATCTCTACCGGAGCACATGGAAGATAGGCTAAAGCATAATCATCCATTGCCTTGCTCTGCATCTTAGGATCCACAATTCTCAGGAGGGCTATACCCATAGCCATAGTACCTGTCCACCAACCCCACGCAAATATAGACTTCTCAAACCAATCTTTCTTGAGCAAATGTCTTCCAAAATAGAATACGGTAAATACAACGACCACTACACCTACTACTAATAACACCAGCAGCGGCACAGCATATTTAACTACAACATTCAGCTTGATTGATGCCACCCCAAAGGCCACAAGCATATCCGTACTGCTACTGCTGATATTGCTCGTAGTCTTAGCGTCTATGTAGTCGGAGACTTTCGTCCTGTCAAAGATTTTTTTCATAATCAGTCCGACAACAAATGCGCAGCTGAATACGGGAAGCTCCAGTTTTGGATACCACATCTTCACCCCTTTACTGACAAGATATCCGCCGAATGCGGCTAAGACGACAAGTGCCAGGTGAAATGTAAGAGAGTCTATAGAAATAGGTGAAGTCGTAGTCTCCCCGGAAGCCTCTCTCTTTTCCTTCGGAAGCAGTCCACTTCGCAATTCATTAGGCAGATTATTAAAATCGGTGATATAGGAAGTCTGATGATGATTGGCTGCAAATTTTATAAAGCAAAGCCCTCCCACAATAGCCAAAATCACCCCGATAGTGGCAGTGGTCATTCCAAGACTGGTAGCCTCTTCCCAACCCATTCCGGCAAAAGCCGAACCGATCGCCGCAGCCGTTCCGTGCCCGCCATAAAATCCCGTAGGCAGCATCACGCCAAAGGCATCGTTCAGATTTGGCCAAATGGCCTTCATGACAACAAGTCCGAAAAGTCCTACCAATGCCCATTGAAACAACATTCCAAACTGAGAATACGCCCACATAGGACCGACTCGTCCGGCGACCTCCTTGACGGTAAATTTAGGCGAGGACAAAGGGAGAGCTCCAAATACTACTGCTATCAGGATCGCCGGATAGATTGAAATATTTGAAGAAAGCGGCAACCAGCCCAAACCATTCGGGCCAAAAGCCAACCCCAGGATTCCGGCAATAAGACTTGGCGGAATAAATAGCTTTTGAACAAATTTTACCTTTACTCTTATCAATTTCCCGATGAGCAAAAGAAAAAATATAATGCCCAAGTCGGTAAAAAGCACCCAGGGCGTGAAAATTGCAGTATCGAACATAGTCTTTGTATATTGGGTGCCAAAGTTAAACATAATAGTTGGTTTTTATTACCTTTGCCGCTCCAAAAATACTTGAATTTGGAAAATGAAATATAGTAAAACAGTCATCATTCTCGCCGTTGCTCTTTCACTGACGATCACATCATGGGGACAAAATCCACAGAATTATCAGAAAGGCAAAGTAATGGGATATATCGTCAACGGAAAAGACACTATCTATTTAGATGAGTTGCCTCCCGCCATGATACATCCCCGTCAGACGATGAGTGAGACAGAGTGGGTCAAATATTACAAAAGGGTACATAATTTCAGCAAAGCCTATCCATACGCACTATTCATAAGTGAGACTATCAATAATACAGACCGCCTGTTCGCTGAGGAGAAAATGTCAAAAAAGAAGCAAAGCAAATACCTCAACAACCTGAAAGACGATCTGCTCGACAGTTTCGATCCCATATTCCGCAATCTAACATTAAAGCAGGGTCTTATGATGATCAGACTGATAGACCGTGAAGTAGGCATGACGCCATATTATATTCTTAAAAAATACCTCGGCGGCGCAACAGCCGCGTTTTGGCAGGGTGTGGCAAAAATGCTTAAGGGTGACCTTAAAAAGCCGTACGACAGATTCGGAGAAGATAAGGACCTCGAAGAGTTGGTAGGATATTGGGAAAGAGGCGAATTTAATGACCTTTACCTCTCTATTTTTGGGAAAATGCCGCCTGCAACCCCTATTCCCGAGAAATATAAATAGTATCCGCCTTTTATCCACCCACCTAAAATGTACATCTTCCCTCCACTCGGAATGTCGATTTCGGCCGGGGAGTGCAGATGTCCGAATATGAAAAAATCTATCTCCTTACCCTTTCCGAACTCATTGGCAAACTTATAGAGATTGTCTTCCTTTCCGCGAAAATAATATTTTCCTTCGTAACGTTTGCGTCTGCTTAATGACCAGCCGCGGGCAAAATTGAACACACACCTCGGATGGAGCATTTTAAGCAAAAAGATGCACACTTTACTGCGAAACAGCATAGAAGTGAGTTTGTAGCCCAAATCATGGCTACCCAAGCCGTCACCGTGTCCGAGACAAAACCTCTTTCCTTCAATATCAGTGATAAAATAAGGCTCCTGCACTACCTTAAGCCCTATCTCTGTCTCCAAATAGTCGGTAGTCCAATAATCATGATTCCCCTTAAAAAAATAGACCTCCACACCCCTGTCACACAGTACCGCCAATTCACCCAGAACACGCACGAAACCACGGGGTACTACATCTTTGTATTCGACCCAAAAATCAAAAATATCTCCAAGCAGATATAGTGCCTTTGTATTTTGCGGCAAGGATTGGAGAAAAGAGACAAACAGTTTCTCGCGATCTTTATTATCCTTGTAATCGAGTCCTAAATGGGTATCTGATACAAAGTAGTAAAGCGGTGCCCCGGTTGAAACATCCATATTATCCAAGTATATGCCAAATGAGGCATGCAACCCCTACTATCGCACAATAGAGGGCAAACCATCTGAGTTTTGCCTTTTTCACAAGCGCAATCATCACCTTGCAGGCAAATAGTCCGGCCACAAAAGCGGATAGAAACCCGAGGATCATTGCGCCTGCACCTATACCGGAAACTTCAAGAGAGAAGTCACCGCCGACAAGACTCAAAAAAGTCTCTCCCAATACAGGCACGAGTACCATTAGAAATGAGAATTGAGCCACCTCGTCCTTTCTGACTCCACATATAAGACCGGTCGCAATGGTCGAACCTGAACGGGACAGCCCCGGAATTACGGCAACTGCCTGCGCCAAGCCCATCCACGCTGCAGACTTGTAACTCAGAGGCTTTGCCTCCGTAGTGCTTTTAGATTGCTTATACTCGCTGAAAAACAGCAAAAAGGCCGTAACGATCAACGCCAAACCGACAACCGGAAGGCCGGAAGTAAAAAGGCTTTCAATCCTGTCCTTGAAAAAAACACCTACAATAAATACCGGTACCATAGACACCAGTATCATACAGATATATTTCGTCTCTTCATTGTATTTAAACTTGAAAAGGCCTGACAGTAACTTCCAGATCTGACGCCAAAATACAACTATCGTACTCAGTACGGTCGCTGCATGGACGATAACTTCAAATGCAATATTTTCAGACTCGATACCGAACAACTCCTTTGCTATTACCAGATGTCCGCTGCTGCTAACCGGTAAAAACTCGGTAAGACCCTGAATCAAACCGAGCAAAATTGCCTCAATTGCACTCATTATTTCTTCGTATTATCGGTACTTTGATTCTCCTTAGGCTTCCGCATAATAGCGACAATCACTATCACAATGCCCAAAATCACCAATACGGGTGAAAGCACCAATCTCCTGAAGTCAAACATGGCGTAACTGAAAACATTAGGGTCATTGCTGCCCCCGCCAATCATCAGGATATATCCCGAAACCATAACAATCAAGCCCACAAGTACGAGTCTGACATTTTTTGAAGAAAGTGAAAAATTACTCATTATTTTATAAAATTAATTAGCAGTATAAATCGTCATTTGAAATATTAACAAGCCTGTTGACTACAAAGAATGAAGAGATCATACAAATCACCATGCCCAGCACAATCACACCGACAAGCACAGCCCACACAAGTTTCATATCAAATAAAGATGTAAATAGCTCACTGTCACGGCTAACTGCATATATGATACCCATGATCAGTACTCCTGCTATGACGCCGGACACCAACCCTTGCCACATTGACTGACGTACAAAAGGTCTGCGTATAAAACTTTTCTTGGCACCCACAAGTTGCATCGTGTGGATAGTAAATCGCCTTGAATATACACTAAGCCTTATTGTGTTGCTTATCAACACAAACGAAATGAACATCAATACTATTATAATAACCGCCAGTGCCACCCCTATTTTCGTCAGATTGGCATTGAGCGCCTCAACCAGTGACTCTTGATATACAACCTCTTTTATCTTCTCATCCTTCATTAATTGTTTCTTCAACACATCGAGAGAGTCTTTCGTGACGGAATTACCGTTGAGTTGTAAGTCTATGGAGATAGGTACAGGATTACTTTCAAACACATTTAAAAAATCCTCACCCAAAAGCGTCTGCATCTCTTTGGCTCCCTCCTCCTTTGAAATGTATGTCGCAGACTTTACATACGAGGCAGAATCCAGCCGCTTTACCATCGCAAGCGCTTCATCTTCCGTCACAGTAGCCTTCAAAATAAGTGAAACCGTCATATTTTCTTTGAAAAAGTCGGAAATTTGCTTTGCATTGACCGCAAAAATAGCCACGACACCGACAAGCACCAAAACAAGACTGATACTCACCACTGATGAAAAATATGACCTCACCAGTCTGCGTCCGATTATATTTTTTTCTTTTTGAGACATATCGTTCACAAAACAACCGTCAAAGATATTAAAAAAAAATATTACCTTTGTACTGAATTTGCCTTTAAAATTACTTAATAAATGGAAGAAACTAAGAAAGTACTGTTCGTAAACTCGGAGATTTGTCCCTACATGGCTGAAACAGACCTCTCTATTGTCGGAAGGCACCTTCCGCAAGGTGTTCAAGAGTCAGGTAAGGAAATTCGTGCTTTTATGCCCCGCTATGGGAACATCAATGAAAGAAGGAATCAATTGCATGAGGTTATCCGTCTTTCAGGGATGAATATCGTCATTAACAACATTGACAGACCGCTTATCATTAAAGTATCTTCTATTTCGTCCGCGAGGATTCAAGTTTATTTTATAGATAATGAGGATTATTTCCATCGAAAGGCTGTCTATCGTGATGATGAAGGCAATTTCTTTACAGACAACGATGAGCGTGGGATTTTCTTTGCCAGAGGCGTGTTGGAGACAGTCAAAAAGCTTCGTTGGAAGCCGGATATTGTGCATTGTCAGGGATGGATCTCACACTTTTTGCCAATGTACCTTAAAAAAGTTTATCATGATGACCCCATCTTTTCCGACAGTAAAGTTATCCTTTCGCTATACGATGAAGATTCAGATATGATATTCGACCCGCAAGTTAGAAATAAACTGCTCTTCGGCAACCTGAAAAATGAAGACACTTCCATATTTGAACCGGCAACTGGCATAAATCTTGCTAAGTTAGCTATCACGTATGCAGACGGCATAATCATGGGCAGCAAATCGATTAATTCGGAATTGGCGAATTACATAAAAAATGATGCAAAGCTCCCTGTTTTGCCTTACATAAAGATTGACAAAGAGAAAGCCACCTACATACAAGAGTATAATAATTTTTATGATAAAATTTTAGCTTCACATGATTTATAACCGTAAGAGTGGGATTGTTGTACTGTTGTTCGTATCCCTAATCTCTTTTTCTTCCTGCATTACAACCGATAAGACTCTCGCTTCGATTTATATTCCGACTAATCAGGATATTACCATTAAATCCGCAGAAATCGACATTCCTGTTGAACTTAAAATATCTGACAGTATGCAAACCGCCACATCAGCCGTATTGATGATGGGTGCAATTGCATCGAAAGAGTTCGGTACTGTGACAATAGGATCTGCCGCTACCGTCACCCCTTCCGCCGATTCGATCGAATGGGGAGGAGACCCCGTCTTCATAGATATGTCTATGCAGGTTGCTGTCTACTCAAAGCAAACAATGTCTTCAGAGCAAGACTATATCACACAAAACGTGTATGCCTATCCCCTTACAATTGAATTGGACTCTACCGATGTCTATAATAATTCTATAAGAGAAAGTGATTACGATCACAAGCCCATCTCTTTGCGCAATACCCTGTATATGGGAGGAGACTCCCTTAATATGCACTTTACCAAAGAGTTCGGTGAACGTTTTTTTGCCGCCACGAGAGAAGAGCTTGACAGTAACGAATTGTTTATGAAGCGCTTCTATGGCATTTATTTCAAAACAGACGTGCCTGAAACCGGCCTGATCGGGGGCAGAATTATTAATCTCGATCTATCTACTGCCAGTATAATACTATCTTTCACATCTACCAATTATGCGGGTGTAAGAAGAGATACTTCCGTTTCTTTCACTATCGGTGATTACTACTATGTGAATACTGTCGCAGTGAATTCGCAAAAGCTTGAAACCGATGATGCAAAAGATGCCATATATATTGAAGGTCTGTCGGGAATAAAACCTGTAATAAATGCTAAGAAACTCAAGTCTGCCATTGAGCATTGGAGCAATTCTGCCGGAGTTGATCTGAACAATATTCTGATTGCGAAGGCTACTATGGAGTTCCCATACGAATACTCCGGATATTATAAAGACTTGGACAACTATCCTAAAAATTTGTTCCCATGTCTTAGAACTGTCGATACAACGTATACATATTATTCCCCTATTTCGGAGATCTACGACAGCAACTTTAACAACGGGGCCATCAATCGTTCTCAATCGTATTACCGTCCGGATATGGGCATTTATCTTCAATCCTTAATCAACAAAGAGACCTCTGAGGTGAGCTCCAGAGATGATTTGTGGATGATACCCACCTTGACCTACACCAGCAGTACTACAAACGAGACATACTACTTTGCCGACTACAGTACATACTACATAGCTGTACTTAACGGCACTAAAGCAGCACGTCATCCAAAATTGAAGATTACGTACACTGAACTTAAATAAGTTTTTCTACTATTTTACTTTTTTGAAAATCAGGCAAGAATTCTGCCCGCCGAAACCGAAATTGTTGCTCATGGCAATATTTACATCACGGCTTTGAGCCTCATTGAGGGTAAGATTGAGTTTGGCGTCAATGTCTTCGTCTGCGACCTTATGATTGATTGTAGGCGGCACAATACCTGAATCTATAGCATGAATACAGGCAATGCTCTCAACTACACCTGCAGCACCCAACAAGTGACCTGTCATTGACTTTGTCGAACTTATATTCAAATTGTAAGCTGACTCTTTGAATACTTCCTGAACGGCCTTTAATTCGATAACATCCCCAATAGGTGTTGACGTTCCATGGACATTGATATAGTCAACATCCTTAGGAGCAATATTGGCATCCTCAAGCGCAGCAATCATAGCCTCCTGAGCACCGAGTCCTTCAGGATGAGGAGCCGTTATATGGTACGCATCAGCTGTCATGCCACAACCTATTATTTCAGCGTAAATCTTAGCTCCGCGATTAACGGCATGTTCATACTCCTCCAAAATCAGAGTACCTGCACCTTCTCCCATTACAAACCCGTCACGAGTTTTATCAAAAGGCCGTGAAGCTGTCTTATATTCTTCGTTATTTGTGGATAGAGCGTGAGATGAGTTAAATCCGCCGACAGCAGGCACAATGATCGGGGCTTCCGACCCTCCTGCAACCATAATATCGGCCTTTCCAAGTTCAATTATGCCGCAGGCGACACAAATCGCATGCGAAGAGGTGGCACAAGCTGACGATGTGGCGAAGTTCGGACCACGAAATCCATATTTCATGGATATTTCGCCGGCAGCCATATTAATAATGATTTTGGGGATAAGAAATGGACTAAATCTCGGCGGTTGGCCTTCGACATAGTCCATTATTTCCGAATTTACCGATTCAAGTCCCCCGATACCGGAGCCAATAATAACCCCAATTCTACGCATATCGCACTTTTCCAAATCGATATTCGCATTTTCAACAGCCTCAGCCGTAGATATCAATGCGAACTGCGTAAATCTATCAATCTTTCGCTCCTCTTTTCGGTCGAAGCCAAAATTGACAGGCATATAACCAGGTACTTCACACGCAAATTTTGTTTTAAAAAGAGAGGTGTCAAACCTGTCAATAAGAGTCGCACCACTTATCCCTTTATCAAGATTCAAGGAAAACTCCTTAACGTTATTGCCTAAAGGATTTATGGTCCCTATGCCGGTTATGACAACTCTTTTTAAAAACATGGTTTAGTTTTAGTAGCTATAAACCTGCTACTTATTAGCGTTTTGCTCAATGTAAGCGATGGCGTCGGCTACAGTTTTGATACTTTCAGCCACCTCATCAGGGATAGTGATACCAAATGCCTTTTCAAATTCCATAATAAGCTCAACAGTATCCAAAGAGTCTGCGCCCAAGTCGTTAGTAAAACTTGCTGAAGGCTGAACTTCATTCTCTTCAACTCCGAGTTTGTCAACTATAATGGCTTTTACTTTTGAAGTAATATCTTCCATGATAAAATAAGTTAGTTAATAATGTTGTTCAATATCTTGTTTGCACAAGAGTCCGCAAAGTAAGTAATTTTTTTTGACCCGACCAAATTTTCATATCTTTGTCCATATATCCAACATAAAATGAATCGTATAGCAATATTTGCCTCCGGCTCCGGAACCAATGCAGAGAATATCATTAATTACTTTAGTAAAGATCTGAATATCAGCGTTGTATTGTTATTGTGCAACAATCCTGATGCCGGTGTCATAGTGCGTGCAAAAAGGCTTGGAGTACCATTCAGGCTATTCTCAAAGGGTGAATTTGACGAAATTCACGCTCTCCTCCGGGAGCTCAAAGTTGACTACCTGATTCTTGCCGGCTTTTTACTAAAAGTCCCTGACAACTTGGTTGCATCCTACTCAGGCCGTATCATCAATATTCACCCGGCACTGCTCCCAAAATATGGAGGGAAAGGCATGTACGGAATGAATGTCCACAATGCTGTAATAGCCGCAAAGGAGAAAGAATCCGGGATTACGATACATATCGTAGACAACATGTACGATCACGGCACAACTCTGTTTCAGGCGAAATGTCCGATTGAAGCGCACGATACCCCGGAAGACCTTGCGGCAAAGATACACATCCTCGAACAAGCCAATTTTCCTCGTGTCATCAAAGAATATATCAGCAGTCGATTATGATCCCGCTCTCGTTGGTCAGCCGGCCTTCAGGTGTCAGTATGTAATCTATTGTTCCATCTGCATGATAGACCATATCGCCACTGTAGTAGTTCTGCACAGTGCCGTTGAGCTTTGTTGCCAACTTATTACCGCCTGCATCATAGATGTACGTCAGCACATCACTGCCTTTGGTGATGGTATATGGCATCTCGATTGGGTTGTAAGTTATCGTCATGCCCCTGATTCCGTCCATAGTCACATTGCCTGCCGCATCGTATGCATAGCTCTTCGTACTTCCCGATACCGATATGCTGCTCAGTCGTTTGGTGCTTGCGTTGTAGCTGTAACTTAGGCTCTCCGCTCTATCTCCTCCTCTTACCAGCGTCAATATATTGCCTATTGCATCGTATGTTATGCCGCTCTCACTGTTGCTGCCGCTGTGTGTACCTGATGTCAGTCGATTATAGATATCGTAGCTG
>JAQUYF010000071.1 GCA_028691975.1 Bacteroidales bacterium
TCATCCCGAGATGGTACTGAGACTTGAAGATATTGCCATCTTTGTGGCAAACTGGGACAACAAGGCCGACAACATTCGCCATATCCAAAAGATTTTGAATATAGGTTTTGACTCTATGGTATTTTTGGATGACAATCCTTTCGAAAGAAATATGGTCAGGATGAACATACCTGAAATATATGTCCCTGAACTGCCGGAAGATCCTTCCGACTATCCGGAATACCTGTATGGTCTGAATCTTTTTGAAACAGTTTCATTTTCCGCCGAGGACTCTGAACGGACAAAACAGTACCAAATCGAGGCCCAAAGAGCCCAAAACAGAGAAAAATTTACAAATGAGGATGATTACCTTCAAAGCCTGGAAATGGTCTCAGAAGTCTCACAATTCAATAATTTCAACACACCAAGAGTGGCTCAGCTGTCACAGCGCTCCAATCAGTTTAACCTCACAACCATCCGCTACAGTGAATCTGATATCGAAGCCATCGGAAAGTCATCGGATTACGCTTCATTTGTCTTTACTTTGGATGACAAATACGGAGAAAACGGCATTATTTCGCTGATAATCCTAAAAAAAATCTCAGCGGACTCTCTATTTATTGAAACATGGATTATGAGTTGCAGGGTACTCAAAAGGGGAATGGAATACTTTTCACTCAATATAGTGGTGGAATATGCCCTCAAGAATGGGTATAAACGTTTGATTGGAGAATACATTCCTACCGCCAAGAATAGTTTGGTAAAGGACCATTACAGAGATCTTGGCTTCACTGAACAGGATGGAAAGTGGATATTGGAGACGGAAGGATATAAAGCAAAAAAATGTTACATTAAAATTAAATATTAAAATGGATAAAGAGACTACAGAAATACTTCACGAGATAAATGATATCTTTATTGACGTACTTGATGATGACAGCATCGTGCTGACCCCAGAGACAACTTCCGACGATATCGAAGATTGGGACTCACTTACGCACATTCAACTCGTTGTAGCTATTGAAAGGCACTTCAAGATGAAGTTTACTGCACAAGAGATCCGTTCATGGTCAAATGTGGGAGAAATGGTTGAAGCTATTATCAACAGGAGTAAACTTGCAATATGATACCGTTTAAGGAAGACGATACCTTTTCAGCAGCCTTTACACTATCGCAACAGGTGTATGACGGTTTTATCTCTACATTCGGGGACATCAATCCTCTTCATACAGATGCATCTTTTGCGCGGGACAAAGGTTTTGAGGGTAAAGTAATGCAGGGCAATATCCTAAACGGCTTCATCTCTTACTTCATAGGTATGGCTCTTCCGATTAGAAATGTAATTATTCTCTCACAGGACATCCTGTTTCGCGCTCCGGTCTATTTGGGTGAGTCTCTGACTTTGATGGCAAAGGTGGAGGATATTCATGAAAGTGTCAACGTTGTCACCTTTAAGTACGATTTCACAAATAAGCAAAATATCAAAGTAGCCAAAGGACATTTTCAAATAGGTATCTTATGAGAAATATCCTGATCACCGGAGGGGCATCCGGACTTGGAAGAGAGATTACTTTACAACTCTTAAAAACAGATGCTTATCGTGTCTATTTTACATATTCATCTTCTAAGGTCGAGGCGCAAAAGATTGAACAGCTCTTCCCCAACGCTCATGCCGTTAAATGCGATTTTACCGACAGAGAAGAAATATCCTCCCTTATCGGGCAAATGAAGGAGATCAATCCTGACATTCTGATCAACAACGCCTATTGCGGCAACTTTATACAGAATTACTTTCATAAAAGCGATATTGGTATGTATGCAGATAGCTTCATGCTCAATGTGATGCCTCTCCTTAGCATTACAAAAGAAGCCATCTTGCTCTTTAGAGCTAAAAAGTCAGGGCAAATTATCACCATCCTGACTGAAGCACTGCTCAATGATCCAATAATCGGAGCATCAGAATATATAGCCAACAAAGCGTATGTGGAGGCTATGTGTAAATCTTGGGGCAAAGAAAATGCTAAATACAATATCTCTTCAGATGTCATATATCCTTCCTTTATGAAGACACACTTCACCCAAGACGTTGATGAACGTCTTATGGCGAAGGTCGCCACCACAGGGGAGACGGCCGCCCGGCTTATTAATATGATTAGATAATATCAGCCATGTATCTCGCTCTCGCTACAATTACAGAATTGTTACAGCAGATGGCTCCGGCTATCGGCAGTGGAAGCGTTATAGCCGTTGCCGTTATTTGTATTTTTTTGCTGCTTGTAAGTACACTTTACTACATATTTCCGGCCAAAGCAAGAGGCGTATTTCTACTCATTATCAGTTATCTTTTCTATTGCATTGAAGCACAGACATTCGCTCTTTTTCTGCTACTTTCAACAATTCTTACTTTTTATTTAGGAAAATGCATCGCCGGCACCGAAAGCAAGTCAAAGCGAAGGTGGGCGCTATACACAACTTTAGCTCTAAATTTCGGCCTTTTGTTTTTACTTAAATTTCAAACAAATTTTCAATTGATCTCCTTTCCAAGGATGTATCTAATCGCGCTGCCTGTCGGAATGTCTTTTTATATGTTTCGCGCGACAGGATACGTAATGGATCTGTATAACAAGACTCTGCTCAAAAGCGAAGATAATTTCGTCTCATACGCGCTTTTCGTCTCTTTCTTTCCTGCTATCCTTGCAGGACCGATTCAAAAAGCATCAGATCTAATACCTCAGATTAACAATCCTGCCAAATTTAGCCAAAAGAGCATTGAACTTGGAATAAGAGGAATTGTTACCGGACTCTTCCTAAAACTTGTAATCGCCGACAATCTGTCAGTGAATTTCGCACCTTTTGATCTCTTTTCTTCGGAAATTTCAACAGGCCAGGCATGGCTTGCTACCTTAATCTACCCTATCCGGCTGTACACAGACTTCCTTGGCTACTCACTGATTGCCATAGGAGCTGCCAATTTGTTGGGGTTTAATATTGAAGATAATTTTGACAAGCCTTTCCTTGCGGAAAATATACCTACGTTTTGGAGAAAATGGCATATCTCGCTAACTAACTGGATGAATGACTACGTGTTCAGTCCTCTTTCAATACTCTTGAGGGGCTGGAACATCTGGGGAATCGCCATTGCAAGCGGCTTCATTTTTATCCTTGTGGGAATATGGCATGGCGGCACAGCCAACTACATAATCTTCGGAGGTATCCACGCCTTAGCTGTAAGTATTTCGATATTATGCCAGAAGAGCAGAAAACGATTTGAGAAGAAGCATGGTCTAAAAGAAAATAAGATATATTGTCTGCTTCGTATGCTGGCAACATATCTTATTGTCTCATTCTCTTTTATTTTCTTTAGAAGCATAGATTTATCAAGTTCACTGCAGACAATACAAGCCCTCTTTGGCGGAGCATCCGGCATCCCATGGGAATGGAACCGTCAAGTGACGGCTGCTGCTCTTGCGACTGCAATTCTATTTATCTACGAAATCAAAGATACCTATTTCCCGAACAGTGTCAAGTTACTCAACAGTGACAAAATTTATATAAGAATTATCGTTTACTGTATGCTTTTTGCCGCAACTATTCTTTGGGGTTCTGATAGATTTTTAGATTTTATTTACTTCAAATTTTAAATCTATAAAGCGCAAACTACTTCAAAATAGAGTGCTCCTTCTATTACGGTAACTTTGTACAGTGCATTCTCTACCTGATAGTAAGTTTCATTGTCTATAACTACTTCTTCATAATCTTCAGGCAGTTGTGTAATCAGAGCACCAATAGGCGGCTCTATCACATAATACTGTCCATTGACAAGTGTGTAGAACACGCCATCCTGATAGTAATACTGCTGATCTGTCTGATTTGAGACATTTGTTACATAAGCATCCATATCTCTGACAACATACTCGCTATTCAACTGAGCATAATAGTTAGCCAATCTCTCAGCCTCACGCGCTCTCTCAACTGCATCTACATAAGCGTTGATAGCTGCGGCTGTCAGCGCAATATTCAATAATGAAGATGAGTAGTAAGATCCAACAGGAGGACGACAAACTATATACCCTCCCAAATAATAAGGGCGGTAGTAGATGCCATTATAATAGTAGTATCTCATCCTGTCGTACATTCGCATCTTCGCTCCGTACGGCAGATTATTGCATCTATGCCCGAAGTAATGGTCACCATATCTGTATGAAGGTGCAGGCTTATGATTGTCGCTCAAATAAGGTCTTTGCCAATCCTTATCTCGTGGAGCAGGCGCCGAATTGTGATACTGAACAGCGTTAGGTTTGTCCGTGTTTGCAGGCGTCTTCCTTTCACTTGAAGTTGCTACCCTTCTCGTGTTACTGCTTGAAGTCGATGAAGGGGTATAGCGATCGGGAGTGACAGAAGTGCTCCTTCTCGTAGTCGTAGTAGTACTTCCTGTATTGGAAGAGTTTGTTGAACGACTCGGAGTAGTAGAACTTGTTCTTGGAGTCGTAGTGTTTCTGTAGTCCTGTACCTGGCGGACAGATCCGCTTGAGGAAGAAGTATTGGAAGAACGACGTGTTGTTGTCGAAGATTGTTGTGGAGCAGCTTTCAGCCCACTATTATCATTGGAAGAAGACTTCCTGACACCTGTAGAGCTGCTGCGGCTCGAGCTGCTGCTGCGGCTTGAATTGCTACTTGAGCTGCTGCGGTTGCTGCTTTGTTCGGTTTTACCTTCGCTGGAATTCCCTGTTCGTCTGTTTTGTCCCAACACCTCATTTGGGTTAGCACTCATCAATACGATGATTAGGACTAGTGCTACTGGAGTAAACCTTTTCATTTTTTTATTAATTTAAGTATTCACTTGTTAGTTATTCAAAAATTACACCAATCTTAATTGATGCCAATCCCATAGTACGTGAGACCGTTTTCCGTCATCTCTTCCTTGTCGTAAATATTTCTCCCATCAAATATGACGGTCCGTCCCATACGACTTTTCAGTTCAGTGTAACTTACAACCCGGAACTCTTTCCACTCCGTAAGCAAAAAAAGCATATCTACCCCATCAACTGCAGAATATTTATCTTCGGCATATTTGATGACGTCTCCAATACGTCTTTTTGTCTCAGGCATGGCAATCGGATCATAAGCAACCACCTGACAACCTGCCTTAAGCAGCATATCTATCAATACTAAAGCCGGAGCCTCTCGCATATCATCGGTTTCGGGCTTGAAGGATAACCCCCAGATAGCAGCCTTTTTTCCTTTCAGGTCACCGCCAAAATATGCCACGGCTTTCCTGAACAGAACGGATTTCTGCTTCTCGTTGACCCTTTCAACCGCCTCAAGCACTTCCATTTCGTACCCATTTTGCTGAGCAGTCTTAATCAAAGCTTTCACATCCTTCGGGAAACAACTTCCTCCATATCCGCAACCGGAATAGAGAAACTTGCTCCCTATCCTTGCATCCGAGCCGATACCCTGTCTGACCATATTCACATCAGCTCCGACTATTTCGCACAAATTGGCAATATCATTCATAAAGGAGATACGAGTGGCAAGCATTGCATTAGCCGCATATTTTATCATTTCAGCTGAATGGATGTCGGTAAAAATGATTCTGTAGTTGTTAACCATGAATGGCTTATAGAGCCTCTCCATCAGTTTGCGGGCCTTTGCACTTCCCACTCCTATAACTACTCTGTCCGGAGACATAAAGTCATTGACAGCATTGCCCTCTTTCAAAAATTCCGGATTGGATGCTACATCAAAGGCAAGTCTCACTCCCCGCTTATCCAACTCTTCCTGAATAGTCTGTCTGACTTTATCGGCAGTGCCTACGGGCACAGTGCTCTTAGTCACAACAAGTACATATTTATTCATATTTTGTCCGATGGTCCTTGCAACATCAATCACATAGGACAAATCGGCACTTCCATCCTCATCCGGTGGGGTACCTACCGCACTGAATATCACATCTGCAAGGTTAACAGACCCTGCCAAGTCAGTAGAAAAACCCAATCTTTTGCCTTTGAAATTTTTATTTACAAGATCTTCCAACCCCTTTTCATAGATAGGCATCACACCTTTTTTGAGACCATCAATTTTATCCTTGTTAACATCTATACACCTGACGTCAATGCCCATTTCAGAGAAACAGGCCCCTGTAACTAAGCCAACGTAGCCGGTTCCAACTATTAAAACCTTCATAATTTTATGTTTTTATCAGGCGAAGATAGTAAAAAGAGGTGGAAAAACCTATACCTTATGCTCCGTATGATAAAATTTATCTCTTGAACCCTTGATTCTAAACAGATTCAGGACCATCATTACAATGATAACAGGTATCTTGAAAAGAGCTTTAAGCAACCTCCAATTGTACAGGTACCTCGGAGTCGCAATAAAAAAAGCCATGATAATGGTCCCCAGCAGGATACACCATTTGATAAAATCGACACCGTTGATCAAAATAGAGAGTACAAGGCATAACGCCATAGTGCCGATTAAGAGCATTCTTGGCAGCATGATCCACTGAAGAAGTTTGTCGCAATAATCAATATTACCATGCAGCAGAGCCGAAGGGAAATCTTTGATTGATTCAACCATAGAGAAAAACTGCGCCGAAACCCATCTTCTTCTCTGACTGTAAAAACCCTTGCCGCTCTGTACCTTTTCATCTTTTACATCCGTATCCGGCAAGTATCTCACAAAAACACGCTGCTTGAGCAATAATTTCTCCAACTCTTTATCTTCTCCGGCTGATGATAAGTGTATAACATTATCCTTAAACCACTTAAAATCAAATCCCATTCCCGAGCCTATCAATGCGGATGACATACCAACCACATTATGCCCTTTGCGCAATATGGAGTTGCTGACTTCTTCATTCAATGCGTCAAGTGTTGCGATGTCCGTATTACGATTTTTAGCCATTCTATGAGCCTGAATAGCCTGATCGCCCTGAGAATATGCCGTTGCCATGTCGTCAAGGAAAGATGGATCGACTACATTGTCGGCGTCTAATATTACTACTATATCAAATACCTCACATTCATGTTCCATGGCATATTTAAGTGCCACAGCCTTGGAACTTGCATCAAAATTCATGTCAAGCACATTAATCCGATATGTATTGAGTCTCTCAACAGTTTCTTTCTTAAACTTATCGGCAATAACGGTAACCTTATATTTATCTTTAGGATAGTCCTGTCCCATGATGGAGGTCACAGATTGCTCTATTACCGCATCTTCCATATAAGCAGGAATAAGCACGAGCACTTTACAGTCACCGGCGAGCACTTCAGAAGTATGTTTACGGCTACAACGAAATTTGGAACATATCGCAAAAAAAAGCTGATAAGCAACCGGGATTGCAAGCAACCCCCAGATAATCCAATCTATAATCCTGACAACCATATTATGAAAGTTTGTGTTTAAGCCTGAAAAAATCTCTCGCCCCGCGTAACGCTGCACAAGCCTGAGCACTTTGACCTTTCAGAATATGACTCCAAAACTCTTTTGTTAAAACCACCGTCAACTGATAGAGAATTGAAAGTGCAGTTATTAGACCTTTTCTGTTCCTGTAAGCAAACAGAAGCCGATTGCGACTCATATAGTAGCACTTTGTAGGGCTGTTAATCCCAATTGCACTGCTCTCTTTATGATAGATGCGGCAACGCGGTTCAAATCCAATCTTATATCCGCTTCTGCGAATCATCTCACACCAATCCATCTCCTCATAGTAGAGGAAAAATATTTCCGGCATGTAGCCCACCTTTTCAATCACTTCACGCTTTACCATCATAGCTGCACCGTGAGCGTAAGAAGTCTCCCCTGAGATCTCGTATTGCCCGTTATCATCCTCTCCAAGGCCGATTGTCCTGTTCCGAATAGTGACTTTTGAGATCTCTGTGTAACCTGCATACTGTATCTTTCCGCTATCCCAAAATATGATTTTCGGTGAAACCGCACCGTAATCAGTATGAGTCTCCAAAAAATCAACTAAATACTTAACGGAATCATCATCAAGCTCAGTGTCATTGTTGAGCAACATGACATACTCTCCGTGTGAATTGGAGATACCAAGGTTATTGCCTCCGGCAAATCCCATATTGTGCTCACTTCTAAGAGTCGTTATCTTATCACCGTATCTGTCTTTTAGAAGTTGTGCTTCATTGGCACTGCTTCCGTTGTCCACAATGATCAGCTCGTAAGGGATCGAGAGGTACTTTATAACACTGTCAATCATCATGGCAGTAACCTCTATTCCATTATAAGTTACAGATATTATCGATATCATGATAGATTACTCTCTACTCTTGCTCTACCTCTTCCACCGTAGCTTCCAACTGCTTAAGACTCTTTGCAGCAGCCTCAGCATCGCTTGCCTCTTTCGTCAGTTCTTCATCAAAATATGGCGCAAGAAATATAATAGCATGTAAAGCATAGAACACTGTAATGTTCGGGAACTGCAGAATTTCATTGGCATACAAATTAACGAATGTACCCAACAGTGCTACTGTGATTGCGGCTGTAATTCCTCTCACCCGCTTATCTTTCAACTTAAACAAGACAATCCAGGCCCCGTATCCTATTACGTACAAATAAAGTAACAATCTAAGTATCAACCCAATTATTCCGGTCTCAGTCCACATCATAACAAACCATGAATCAGTCGGAATCTGAGACAAATATGCATCCGGAGCATACGCTTTAGCTTTACCTCCGCCGTGTCCCATCCCGACACCAAACGGCTTGTTAGCCATATATGCTCTAATCAATCTCTGATTTGACTGCCTGGCTTGGAAAGAGGGGTCTTTTGTATTAAACACGCTTCTGGCTCGCCTGATTACAGAGTTACCGTTACCCATATTGGATGTCGTAAGAAACAAGAGTATAGCCGTAGCTCCGATAGCTGTGATAACACTAACCTTCACATTTTTGGTCAAAAAAGCAAAAGCAACATAAGCTACAATAGGGATAATCAGAGAACTTCGCGTACCTGATATCAACATCCCATAAAGGGCAAAAAGCGAAACTATCCAATAGTATACTCTCAAGCCGTTATTTTTCACGTATAGTGAAGTGATGGAGAAGATTACCAGTGCTATACCCATCGCGGAGCCGAAACTGCCGGCATCTGTGAATATAGAGAAATATCTGATACCTGACCACAACACATGTGTCACACGACCAGGTCCATAGACCCATTCCTCCTCGATCGGCGTAAAGCCGATATACTTCTGAACCATCGCCTTTATTGCCGAAGCTATGGTCAGAGCTCCCAAAACATTAAAAAACCAAAACAAGTGCTTAAATTTCTCAAAAGAAAGAGATACAATAAAGCCAATTACCAGTGGGTAAACGAAGTATGTTCTAGTTGAAGAAAGTCCTGCAGAAAACGAAACCATTCTCGGGTTTGCAAGCTCCAGTATGCAGTAACATGTCCAAATTACCATGGTAAGCATAAACCCGTTGAGAATCCTCTTCCATTGAATATGCTTATATGTCCCAGTCAACAAAATAGCAAAAACATTGAGAGCCATCAGCACGTCATTAGCCAGACCAATAGGAGCCTCAGGATATC
>JAQUYF010000072.1 GCA_028691975.1 Bacteroidales bacterium
CTCTCCGGAGTCACACACTACGTTTTGACGGGGGTAGCGATTCGCTCTCTGGGTGAAACGCACTCATTTACAGCTGTTTCGGAGGTGACTTTCAGGAGGATGATACGCAGTGAGATAGAGTATTACGTGGACAGATACCAACCTTATGACAAAGCCGGCGCCTACGGAGTTCAAGAATGGATAGGATTCGCCGCTATCACCTCAATAAAAGGCTCCTACTGCAATGTCGTGGGACTTCCCGTCGATATGCTCGCCGCAGAGTTACCCTCTGTCTGTAAGTAATTAAGATTGCCCTTCTATGGCCTTTATGACATCATTCAGCCTGATCGGCTTGCAGAAGAAGTCATTACATCCTGCATCGTACGCCTGTTGCTTGTCTTCAGCATATACATTAGCCGAAACTGCAATAATCTTTGTCTTCTTATCAAATGCCCTGATCCTCTTTGTCGCCTCGATACCATCCATTTCAGGCATCTTCAAGTCCATGAAAATGACGGCATAAGGGTGCTTTTTTGCCATTTCTACGGCCTGTACTCCGTTCTCTGCACGCTCTACATCGTAGTTGCGCATTAAAGCTCTAAGTAATAAATAGTTACTTGTATTATCTTCCACCACAAGAATATGACGTTTTTTAACCTGATCCGGCAAAGTTTGTCTCCTTCTTGACCTGCTTCCGGACAAAGTATCTTGATCTTCCCGTTGAATGACCTCAGAAGGCACCTCTACCATGAAAGTCGTACCGACTCCTACTTCCGATGTGAAATCTATCGTGCCGCCCATTCTCTCAATGATCGTCTTACAGATTGACAGCCCGATACCTGAACCCTGCTTAAATGAATCCAACTTCTCGAAACGAACAAATATCTTATCACCGTCTTCTTTTGGTATACCACATCCTGTATCGGATACAAAAATCCTCAATTTACCGTCTACATACTCATACTTCAAAGTAATCGATCCGGTCTCAGTACACTTGATAGCATTGGATATCAAGTTATTAATTACCTGCATCATCCTGTTTTTATCAAGATTGACAAAGAATGAATCGTATGGAAGTATTAGACTAAAGGTAATAGTGGAAGGTATTTTTGAAGAGAATGCCTGCTCCACGTCCCTGCACAGTTCAGTGAAATCAAACGGGGCGTTGACAAAATCTATATAACCGGCTTCAATCTTCGAAAAATCAAGCACATCGTTGATCAGATTAAGCAGTACTTCACTATTGTTGGTGATAATTTTTCCGAAATCCCGCCGCAGTTTTGGATCATCCGTGTCAATCAGCAAATCGGAAAAGCCTACAATTGAGTTAAGAGGAGTTCGTATTTCATGACTCATGTTGGCAAGGAATGCGGATTTAAGAATATCCGCCTGCTCTGCATGATCCTTTGCTTTCTTAAGCTCCACCAAAGCATCACTTAACTCTGTGACATCTATGCCGATCCCTATCATCGATTTGTGTCCGTCATCATCCACAATAGGAGACTTGAAAGTCTGCCAAACTACTCTCTCCCCTTTCCATACAGTCTGTTCGCGCACTACCTGCAATTTGTTAAGACTTACGGCCGCCGTATCATCGGATCTGAAGCGGTCTGCCTCTTCAAGTTCAAATAGATCATAGTCCGTCTTTCCTACAATCTCACTTTCCGGTCTCCCGACACGATCGGCAAAATTCCCATTGACAACGGTATATCTGTAGTCATCATCGACATCTTTCATGAAAAGTGCACATGGAACTCTCTCAATAACTGTCCTGAGTAAGTCTCTTGCCTGCTCTGCACTATCCTGAGCATCTTCTATCTCTTTCAAATGCTGTTTATTGGCAGTAATATCCACACCCCTCAGAACAGAACCGAGATATACCCCATTGTCAAAACAGGGTATTCCTGTAAATTCAATTGTTCTTTCCGCAAGAGTCAACTCCTTTGTTTCCATCTTACGTGACTTATATGCCTCCACCACATAACAATCTTTACATGGGACATTAAGGTTACGTATAGCACTGAAGCAGGTCCTTCCTACTGCATTTTTAGAAAAAAAAGACCGATAGAGGAGTCTTTATACATGGTTGAAAAATTTTCCCACAAGATATGAAAGTCCTTATCAATATATGCAAAGCCCGCATTTGAATTATCAAGAATCAATTTTTTAGTAAGGTTCAACTCCTTCAACTCGTTGATAAGCAAATGCGAATCAGTCTCATCCTTATAAATACCCGTATAGAAAAGGACTTTACCTGATTCATCTTTTTTCATCGGCATTCCGGATATCATGATATATTTTCTCGAATATCCTGTCGCCCCCGAGACATTCAAAGCGAGGCTCAAATTAATTGAAAAATCTTTTCCGTTTTGAAGTACCGAAAAGATCTCCAAGGAACGCTTTTTATCATCTTCGTATATTCTGTTGATAAGGGCTGTCTGATCCTTCTGTGACAAATCCGTTACGGCAAAGTCTTCACCATAGAGCTTGAGAATGTGTGACTTAACATCATAATCCCATAACCTGACGTTACCTCCCTTTACGGCAAGGAGCAATCTTTGCTTCCTGCTCTCCTCAAGTTCTTGCTGTTTGTATTGAAGTGATACATCTCTCATTAAGCCTGTAACCTGAGATACAACACCCTCATTTTTGATGGAATTCATTGTGATTCGAAAATAGCCGTATTGCTCTTTCTTTTTCAACTGTAAACGTACCACACACTCGTCATGTTCTGCTTTTCCACTTAAAACTGATTGAAAAGCAGATTTATACGTCTCAATATCACTAGGATGCACTGCTTGAAATACCTAATCAAGGCAAGAGGCTTCTTTCACAAGAAAGGGTCCGAATAGAAAATTCATGCAGTCAGTTGCGACATCATACTGCCATACGGACAACTGATCGGAAATAAGGACATCATCAATGGCGCCCTTAAGGCTGCCCATAAAGGCTGCATCAGTAAATTTTTTTTGGGAGAGCCTCAACCTTTGTCTCTCAGTCAGCAGTAATACGACAACTGCCGCCAATAAGCTCAAGGCAATAATAAATACAATATATTCCATAGCTTAGGTGCTTTTATTTATTAATGGGTGTCAAAAGTACATATTCATAAAGAATAATCCAAATTCTACAGACACAAATTAATAAAAAAGAGGGCTTTATGTCCTCTTTTTTGTGCGCTTTTCTGTGCTCCACATACCCCAGAACGCAATTATAGCGTGTTTTTTGTGACCCCAACAGGATTCAAACCTGTAATCTCTTGATCCGTAGTCAAGTGCATTATTCAGTTGTGCTATGGGGCCTTATGCTGTATACCTATTCGGCAGAAGCAGCCTGTATAGGCATCTTTCTCTCTTTAATACGAGCCTTTTTACCTGTAAGATTTCTCAGATAGAAGATACGTGCTCTACGTACCTTACCGGCCTTGTTCAATTCAATAGAATCAATAAACGGAGAGTTTAACGGGAAAATTCTTTCAACACCTACTCCATTTGATACCTTGCGAACGGTAAAAGTCTTAGTTGTACCGGCACCGCTTCTTTGAATAACGATTCCACGAAACTTCTGAAGACGCTCCTTATTTTCTTCTTTAATCTTATAAGTAACAGTAACTGTGTCACCTGCCTTAAAATCAGGATGTTGTTTTACTTCTTTTGCAAATGCCTGCTCGGCAACCTTAATTAAATCCATTATTATCAAGTTTTTAGCGCAACGTTACTACATCTTTTATTTATACCGTAAGAGGTTGCTTTTCGTTTTGGGACTGCAAAAGTACTAATATTTTTATTATGTACAAATTTTTTAAACAATTTATTTCTAAACTGATACCTGAAATTATGCCTTATAAAGGCATCCACCTATGTTGTCACGACTCGCACCGGTCACTGAACTGAGACAATTTGGCATATCGGCCACATACATTGCACCAAGCAAGGCAAAAATCAACGCCTCTTTAAAGTTAATTGTCTGTTTATCGGGAATATGATAATTACACCATGGAGCAACGGCAGACATCCTTTTCACCAGATACTTGTTGAAAGCTCCCCCTCCCGTCAGCAACACCTTTCCACCCTTAATCTGATTGCCGATCTGTATGGCGACATGCTCGCAAAAAGTACAGAGAATATCCTCAGTAGTAAGATGATACGAATCGATCAAAGGTATCACTTCCGTTTCGACCCACTCTCTTCCGAGGGATTTCGGACCTCTCTTCACATAGAAGTCAAGCCCGTTCAGAGCACACAGCAACGCCTTATCTACCTTCCCGCTTCCGGCCATCTCTCCATCCTTATCATACTCTTTACCAATCTGACGAGTATAATAATTAAGTACATAATTGACCGGTGAGATATCATAAGCCTTTCGTTCTCCACCTTCGTTAAATGATATATTTGAGAAGCCGCCCATATTGAGGCAATAATCATACTCCTCAAAAAGAGATCTGTCTCCTATAGGCACGAGAGGAGCACCTTGACCGTAAAGAGCCACATCAGTAGTCCTGAAGTCGCACACACAATCGACTCCGGTCTCTGCGACAATACCCGCTCCGGACCCAATCTGGGCAGTAAATCTTATCTCAGGTCTGTGAAATATAGTATGTCCGTGAGAAGCTATCAAATCGGGCTTCAGTTTATATTTTTGGATAAAGGCTGCAGTCTGTTGACCAAGATAAATACCATATTCGGAATTAAACTGAGCATACTCCAATGCGCTCATAGACTGTGCATTCGCTAATGAATCCTTAATGTTGTCAGGGTAAGGCCAGGATACCGCTTTTGATATCTTATACTCCCATTTCCCGTCATACTTAAATCGAACATAGCACAGATCAAGCCCGTCAAGTGAAGTCCCGGACATAAGTCCAATCACTCTAATTCCCTTTTTCAAGTCGAAATTTGCCATAATATCAACGTTTTAAATTTATTTCCAGATAAAATTGCGCGTTGCAGAGCTCTCATTGCCGCAATTGTCACTTACAGTCACAACTATGGCATGCTTGCCTTTCTTAACCTTATCCATATCCAAAGTAATAAAGATACGTCCATTGCGATATTGGTATAAAGCCCATTTGCCGTCTATCCGCACATCCGTTTTTCCTATACCGGATAAATCATCTTTCAAAGGTACAATAATCTCACCATCTCCGCGCACGATGGATCCCTTTCTTTCCAAAAAAGAAATTTGTGGGGCAATGGTATCAACCGCAACGCAGTAAGTTCCAAAAGAACCTTTAAATGCCACTCCGCTGCCATCCCATTTGCCGCCGGCAAAAGAAAGACGACCATCTGAATAACGGGCAGCAACCGCCTTGTCGCGCAGTCTGTCGGGGATATTACACCTTATCTTGATAAATGCCGAAGTCTGAAGGGGCACTGCACGTGACCCCATCTGCCAGACAGAAGACCAGATATTGGCGGCAGTATCCGACTCCCTAATCTTCGAATAATTAAAGTAGATCGAATTGTAAAGGGCGGCCGGTGGAAGTACAAATGATATTTCATCATTGATGAAGACATTCGGAGTAAACCAGAGCATCTCGGTTGTACTGTCGGAAGCTGGGCTGCGAAGCAAATCCGCACCTGCCGAGTCATCTCTTCTAACCGTATATTTTAATGATGCCGAATTGCCGTCAATATCAGACACCTCTACCGTCAAAGTATGTGGATCATAGTCCGAGAGTATTATTACGCCGTCATGAAGAGAGTTTACCCTGTGCAATGCAAGTAAATTGCCCGGATCAACCAACGTTTTAACCACATCACCACCACCTTTATAACTCTGTGAATAATCTATAAGGCTCTGAATATATCGGTCTTCACTGAAAGGAATCTCGCCGACCTTAAAGTCGAAAATCACCTCCTGGTCCATGCAAACCCTGTACTCCTCTACTGCAAGACGTGCCGGAGTACCGTTTTGCCTGTCAATTGCATCAATACCTATATAACTCTTATTAGGCAGATATATCGTCTCGGAAGATTGTACGGGAGATACTATGCTCTTAATCAAGCCATGAATGGGAATTGGAAGAGTATCAGTGTAAGCGTAAAAATTAATCTTGCGAAAAACCGGAGACACATCATCATTAACCTTGTAATAGTCGCGAGCAATGTAGTTCAGAGGTGTCTCTGACTCCGTATCCCTAACCTCAAGATGAAGGTGTGGCGCAACGGAAGATCCGGTACTGCCTACATAGCCGATGACTTCCCCTTGAACCACAGGAATTTCACCTGCCTTTGGATAGATTGAAACAGAAAAACTCTCCTTATCGTATTGCTCACTTTTAACAATCTTCGCAATCTTATCGCAATAAGCAGACATGTGCCCGTACACAGACGTTGTACCGTCAAAATGTGTAATATACAAGCCATTGCCATAGCCTGTCGTAGAAACCGAAATACGTGAGACAAAACCGGACTTAATTGCGTGGATGGGATCTCCAATCCTGCCGCCTACTCTCCAGTCAAAGCCGGAATGGAAATGATCATGGCGAAGTTCACCGTAAGTACCTGCAAATGACAACGGAAGATCAAGCGGTAATACAGCCTTCTCCTGTGCATTTGAAATGGCACATAGAAAGAGAAGAAAGAAAAAAGCCGCCGTACGCCTCATTAATCGAACATTTTCTTCAAACGGTCAAACAAAGTCCTGTCCTCTTTGTCAGGATTAGGCTTAAATGAAGATGAGAGCTTCAGTTTCTCGATTATCTCTTTTTCAGATCTGTCCAACTTCTTAGGAATCCAAACCTGAACGAAGACTAACAAGTCTCCGCTACCGTAACCGTTTACATCCGGAACGCCCTTACCCCTCAGTCTCAAAATCTTGCCGGATTGAGTACCCGGGTCTATCTTAATCTTCAACTTCCCGTCAACTCCCGGAATCTCGGCTTCACAACCTGTGACGGCATCCGGAACGGAAATAAAGAGAGTATATATCAAATCATTGCCATCTCTCTGTAATTCAACGCTCTTCTCCTCCTCTATCACAACCAGCAGATTACCGTTGACACCTCCACTTTTTGCGGCATTACCCTTACCCTGAACTGTAAGCTGCATACCCTCTCCGACACCTGCAGGTATCTTGAAAGAAATCTCCTCAGAGCCTTTGATAAGACCGGAACCGCTACATTTCTTACATGGATTAACAATCTTCTTACCCTCACCTCCGCAATACGGACATGGGGATGAAGTCTGCATCTGTCCCAGAATAGTCTGAGTTACCTTCGTAACCATACCTGTACCGTGACAATGGTCGCAAGTCTGGATGTCAGCCTGCGAAACTGCACCCCTACCGTGACAGTCGGGACAAGCTACAGCTTTATTGATCTTGACCTTCTTCTCCACACCATGGACTATTTCCGAAAGGGTAAGCTTCACTCTTATACGTATATCAGAGCCACGTGGGACCCTGCGCTGTTGGCTGCTGCCGCCACCGCCGAAGCCACCGAAGCCGCTAAAGCCGCCAAAACCTCCTCCACCGAATCTTCCGCCGAAAATATCGCCGAAGTTGGAGAAAATATCATCCATAGAAAAGCCTCCGGAACTGAAGCCACCGCCTGCAGCACCACTCATTCCCGCATGACCGAATCTGTCATAACGAGCCTTTTTGTCAGGGTTACTTAAGACATCGTATGCCTCAGCAGCCTCCTTAAACTTCTCCTCGGCCTGCTTGTCTCCCGGATTTTTGTCCGGATGAAACTCGATAGCTTTCTTACGGTAAGCCTTTTTTATCTCTTCAGGCGTGGCATCCTTGCCCACTCCCAGCACCTCATAATAATCTCTTTTTTCTGCCATAATTAAATTCCTATTACAACTTTGGCATATCTGACAACTTTACCGTTAAGTGTATAGCCCTGTTGTATGACATCAATAACTTTATTCTTTTGTTTTTTGTCCTGTGCAGGCATTTGAGCAACAGCCTCATGAAAGTCGGTGTCAAACTCCTTGCCCTGCGCATCTATCTTAGCCATCCCTTTAGATCTGAGATAGCCTTCCAACTTACTGTAAATTAATTCAATCCCATCTATTGAATCCTTTGCGGCCTCAGACTCTCTCAAAAGTTTGATAGCTCTCTCGCAATCATCCATCACAGGAAGAAAGCCTCTGAGAACATCTTCTCCGGCGGAGCCTATCAATTCAAGCCGCTCCTTGGCAGTACGACGACGATAATTATCAAACTCTGCAACAAGTCGGATATATTTATCGTTTACTTCAGCCAACTGCCCCTTAACGGTATCGAGTTCGGAGAGTTGTTCTGTCCCCGCAACCTCTTGAGGTTCTTCCTCCTTACCTTCTTCCTCCGTATCCGTTGTCTCAGGTGCCTTTACAGGCTCCTCCGTCTCCAAAGTTTCAGTCTCTACCTTTTTCTCCTCCATTGAATCTTGAGCCTGATTTTCGGCATTGTTATACTTTTCCTTATTATTTTTTTGTTCTTTCTTCATTTCGAACTCCTTTTTTATAGTTTGCAAAGATAAAAACAAATAATTTGCCACACGACTATCAACGACAAAATGGCAGATAAAAGGATAAAAAAATCGGAGTGGCACAACCGAGTGTCAACTCCGATTAATATCACATATTACCGAGCAACCTATGCTTTATCGTTGCTGCCCAGCACATTTACAACTTTGTGCTTGTAAAGATCTTTCAGCTTGTCTCTTGCAGGCCCCAGATATTTGCGAGGGTCAAACTCTTCAGGATGCTCAACAAATACTTTTCTGATGGCTGCAGTCATTGCAAGACGGCCGTCACTGTCGATATTGATCTTGCAAACTGCCGACTTGGCTGCCTCACGAAGTTGAGTTTCAGGAATACCGATAGAATCTTTGAGAGCACCACCGTAACGATTGATCTCAGCCACGATATCTTGTGGAACACTTGATGAACCGTGAAGTACAATCGGAAAGCCCGGGATGCGTTTTTCAATCTCATGAAGAATATCAAGACGAATCTCAGGTTTTTGACCCGGTTTAAACTTAAAAGCACCGTGAGAAGTACCGATAGAGATAGCAAGTGAATCGACTCCGGTCTTCTTTACGAAATCTTCAACCTCTTCAGGCTGGGTATAAGTGTGCTTTTCAGCGTGAACATCATCTTCAACTCCGGCAAGTACACCAAGTTCACCTTCAACGGTAACATCAAATTTGTGAGCATACTCGACAACTTTCTTTGTCAATGCTACATTTTCATCATAAGGAAGTTTGCTTCCATCGATCATAACAGACGAGAAACCATATTCGATACATGATTTGCAAAGTTCAAAAGTATCACCGTGATCGAGGTGAAGCACTATAGGAATGTTGCAACCGAGCTCTTTGGCATACTCTACTGCTCCCTGAGCCATATATCTGAGCAAAGTCTGATTTGCATACTTGCGTGCACCGCTTGAAACCTGAAGAATGACAGGAGATTTGGTCTCAACACAAGCTTGAATGATAGCCTGCATTTGCTCCATATTATTAAAATTGAAAGCAGGAATTGCATACCCGCCTTTGACGGCTTTGGC
>JAQUYF010000073.1 GCA_028691975.1 Bacteroidales bacterium
TACTTCCCTCACTTTGCCAAATGCAAATGCGGCAAGTTTCAGATCAAGGCGGCTAACAAGGTTAAGTCAACGACCAATCTCAAAGCAGTCTTTATGTGGCCTCGTGGTCACGCCAAGAGCACGCACTTCGACATCTTCATCCCACTGTGGCTGAAGATACAGACTCCTCGACAGATCAATGTAATGGTTCTTGTCGGCAAATCGGAGACCAACGCCAACACACTTCTGGGTGACGTCCAAGCAGAACTGGAGTACAATCAGAGATATATTGCCGACTTTGGTCAGCAAAAAAGCATAGGCTCCTGGGAAGAAGGAGAGTTTGTCACTGCTGACGGCTGTGCATTCTTTGCCAAAGGACGAGGACAATCACCTCGTGGTCTCAGATATAGAGACAAACGTCCGGACTACATCACCATTGACGACCTGGATGATGATGAGATGTGCGAAAATGAAGCTCGTGTTGCCAAGATGACAGACTGGGTACGTGAAGCCCTCTTCGGCGCTCTTGACGGTGATAACGGCAGGTTCATTATGGTGGGCAATCTTATAAGCAGATGCTCGGTATTGCAACGCATATCGAAGATATCCAATGTCTTCTTAAGCCGCATAGATGCAATAGACAAGAAGGGTAAGATAGCCTGGCCTGAGAAATTCACCAAAGAGCAGTTGGACAATATGGCGGAGTTTATGGGGTATAGAGCTTATCAGAAAGAGATGATGAATAACCCTATCACAGAGGGAGCAATCTTTAAGAACACCTGGATCAAATGGGGCAAGATGTTGCCACTGAACCAATATGACAGACTCGTCTGCTACATAGACCCTTCATTCAAGAGCTCAACCAAGAATGACTACAAGGCTTGTAAACTTTGGGGTAAGAAGGGTAATGAGCTGCACCATATCAAAGCCTTCGTCAGACAGGCAACCATAGTGGAAATGGTGCGCTGGCTGTATGACCTGTACGAATCACTTCCTTCGGATGCTGTATGCGACTTCTACATTGAAGCAAACTTCATTCAGGATATGATACTTGATGAGTTTACCCTTGAGGGAGACAAGAGAGGCTACCAGTTGCCTATCACTGCGGACAAGAGAAAGAAGCCAAACAAGTTCCTCAGGATAGAGAACATCTCTCCACTGTGGGAAAGAGGCTTCGTCACATATAACACAGCAATGCAAGAAGACAGAGATATGCTTACAGGCATTGAGCAGACACTTGCCTTCGAGAAGGGTAGCAGTGTCCACGATGACGCTCCGGATGCAGATGAGGGGGCTATATCTATCTTACAGGAATCATTCCGCCGGGAAGCTTTCCAACCATTAATAGGCACATCTAAAACTAATTCCAAATTTATATGGTAATAATCAATAAAATAAGGCTGTTTGTCTTCAACAAAAGACTTAAGAAATCCGTTAACTCAGCCATAATGGCACACGCTGCAACAGGTAAGACCTATTTCGTGATACGATGGAAGGACCGGCCGTTGGCAATATCCAAACGGAAACTGAAGGAGTGGATTGCCGCTGGTAAGCTTCGCAACATCAATATAGCCACAATAGAGAAGACAGCCTTATATATCGCTAAGTAATATGGAAAGATATCTGACAGAACTTGACTATCAGGCTGTAATTGCAGCAACGCAACTCGAGGCTATACAGCAAAGCAACCCTCAAAAACGAGAGCTTGCTGAAGATATGGCCATCGACGAGATAAAAGGATATCTAAGAGATCGATTTGACGTGGACAGCATTTTCGCAGAAAGAGACAGTACCAGATCACAGATTATAGTTATGATCACGATTGATATTACACTATATCATCTCATCTCATGGCTGCCGCAAAAAATGGGATACGAACTTCGCAAGGAGAGGTACGACAATGCCATCAAGTGGCTTACTCAAGTTCAGAAAGGGACTATAACCCCTGACTTGGCGGTTCCATCAGGAGACTCTGCAATAGAAGACCTCTTCGGAAGCGAAGCACAACGTGATTTTACATGGTAATTAAAACATATTTAAAATGAATTTAATTAATCTTTTAAGACCGAAGTCAACAGCAACTAAAAAGTCCACAGTAATACAGCTTGAACAACAGACACAATTACTGGCCAAAAAGGATATTGGCGATTGGAGAAAAGCGTGGCAACAAGCCATCGACATAGAGAATCCACGTAGAAGTAGCCTGTATGCAATATACCTCGATACTCTAATTGACAACCACCTCTCCGGCAGCATCGAACAGCGCAAAGCCATGACACTCCAGAAGGCTTTTAACATAAAAAACAAAGATGGTGAAGACCTTCCGGATCTTACTGCAATATTTGAACGAACGTGGTTTAAGGACCTTATGTCTCTTGCACTGGACTCACGGTTTTGGGGTCACTCCCTAATACAACTTGGAGATGTCAGGCAAGTAGGTAACATCAGATATTTTGCCGATGTGCAACTTGTCCCACGTCATCATGTGGTCCCTGAATACGGTGTGATTCTGAACAATCCTTCCGACGATATCAAGCAAGGTTATCCCTACAGAGAAGGCGATCTCGCCAAATGGTGCATCGAAGCCGGCAGTCGCTATGACTTGGGCCTGTTACTGAAAGTAACCCCGCAAGCTATTTCCAAGAAATATATGCTGACCTTCTGGGACCAGTTCGGAGAGGTATTTGGCATGCCTATCCGCATAGCCAAGACCATATCACGAGATGAAAATGAACGACGTCGTATCTTCAATATGCTTGAGAAGATGGGGGCAAAGGCGTACGGTGTCTTTCAGGAAGGTACTGAGATAGAGATAAAGGAGACTTCTCGCGGAGATGCCTACAATGTGTATGACAAACGTATAGACCGAGCCAACTCAGAGATGTCCAAAGTGATACTCGGTCAGACCATGACCCTTGAGGACGGATCATCCAAAGCGCAGGGCGAGGTGCATCTTGACGTGTTGAAAAACATCGTCAACCGGGATGCGGACTTCATCCGCGACATAGTCAACGGCACACTGATACCGCTGATGATCGAACAACATGGGTTCGCACTCTCAGGCTGCTCTTTCGAATGGGATGAGGCTGTTGACTACACCCCTGAAGAACAGGTGAGAATAGAAGAGATGATCTGTTCACAGTTCGACATCGACCCTGAATATTTCCAACAGAAATACAGTATTCCTATCACCGGTAAAAAGGTCACAAATGTGCCACCGATGAAAGGTTTTTTCGACTAAGCCCCTCTGACTATGAGGGGCTGCACAAGACCCTTGACACTCTTTACTCCGAAGATCTGAAACTTGCTTCCGGCAGTGATACTCCCGACCTGTCCAATGTCCACAAAGCCTTTGACAGAGCCACAAAACATCTTCATAACACAGGCAGCTTCACTCCGGAGATGCTTGCAGATCCGGACATCCGCGACCTGATTAACGAGATATACAATGTCTTATCTGTAGGCGTTGACACTTCAACCGGCGAAGACACTTCCTCAGACCTGTCTGCAGGACTTCACGAGAGTACTTACCGTTTTTCGGGCTTTAAAACCTACCACGAAATGAATGAAGTATCACATCTTCTTCAGGACGAAGCCGGCAATATAAGGCCATTTAACGACTTTATGAGAGATGTGCGCGGCATTGACAAGCAATACAACGAGAACTATCTCAAGTCAGAGTATCTTCTTGTCTCACAAAGTGCGGCAATGGCTGCAAAATGGGAGGAAATAGAGGCTGACGGTGACAGATATGACTTGCAGTACCGCACCGCCGGCGATGAGAATGTAAGGGCAGAACATGCAGCATTGGATGGAGTAACTCTTCCTTCGAGCGACCCTTTCTGGGAATCTTATTATCCGCCTAACGGCTACAGGTGCAGATGTACAGCAGTACAGGTACGAAAAGGAAAATATCCGAGATACGACAGCGCACAGGCAACCGCCAAAGGAGACGAGATGACAACAGGTAAACTCTCAATCTTCAGGTTCAACCCCGGCAAGACCCGCTCCGCCGTGCCGCCCAAACATCCCTATATGCCTACCGGATGCGGTGACTGCGACTTTCAGGTGCAGCTGAGTCATGACCCGAATAGGGATAAGTGCAAAGCTTGTTCCTGTATCGCAAAGCAGATTACGAACAATCCCGGTGTTTATGGAAGAGAGCGAGTGTATGTGTCAGAGAATGGAAGAGTAGTCACAACTTTTGTGGCCGAAAAAGAAGCATCTGATTATGAAGTAAGGCTACAAGTGGCAAAATATTTTGCAGATGTAGAGAATAAAGATGTCGTAATTGCTCCACGAGTACATTTTAAAAATCCTCTTTACAATAAAATATATGGGGCACTTAAAGACACACGTTATGAACATAAATGTCCTGATCTCATTATCAACGGTTATTATTACGAAATCGAAGGCTTTACGACAAATAATCAGAAAACGGCCATTAGGAATATGCTTTCCCATGGATTAAAGCAGTCAAGCAGATTAGTAATCAAAGAATGCGGCGTGACAGACAATTATTTAATGGATCGAATTAAAGGAAAGATCAATGAAGGTATCCCTATTGATGAAGTATGGGTTATCGGAGAGACCGAAATAAGGAGAGTATATTAATACACAAGGGGCAACTGATTACTCAATTTCCCCTTGCGGTCGACGAATCCGCAGAATCATCTTAATAGTGCAAATGTAAAACTTGTTTTTAATTTTTCAAAATAATTTTAATAAATTTTCAAAAAGATGATGCAGCCTCAAGAGTTAATCAACAACATATTATCCGATGTGCGTGTAGAACTGCTTGACGAGTTTGACCGCAACTTCACCCGCAAAGCATTTTTCAACAAGGGCTGGGCAAAACGTAAGTATGATGACGGCAAAGGATCGCTGATGAATCGTACGGGAGCCTTACGCCGCAGCCTTCATGCCAAATCATCCGGAACCACTGTTACTTTCTACACCAAATCTCCGTATGCTCTAATACACAATTCAGGCGGCAGCATCATCGTTACAAGGCGCATGAAACGATTCTTCTGGGCTATGTATTATAAGTATTCAGGCAAGGTCAAGACTCTTAAAAACGGCAAAAAAAGCACATCTGCAAGCAGCCAATTAAATAACAGTACAGCAGAGTTCTACAAGGCCATGGCTCTCAAAAAAGTCGGCAGCAGGATTAATATGCCGCAGCGGCAGTTCATAGGACCGAGTCCGGACGTAGAGCGCATCATTCGCTCCATCATAGAAGACAACGTAACCGAGTATTTCAACAAATTCAATATACAACAAAAATGAGAAAAAACATCTATCTTACCATCGTTGAGCAACTACAGACATTATTAGATAATGACAACAATCCTATCATAAAGCATTTCGATTTGTGGAATGAAAACGTAGCATTTGCCGAAGAAGAGTTTTTTGCAACACCGGCAGTCTTTGTCGAGTTTGATCCGATCATCTACAAAGCAGTCAAGGATCCGAAACAGATAGCCACCGTAGGTGTCAAACTGCACATCGTAACGCAGACACAGATCAATTCGCTGGAGCATTTCGACCTGATCGACAGCATCAACCATGCGCTGTACAATCTCTCCGGCACATCCTTCAACGGAATGTGGCGCACCGGATCACACACCAATCATGACCATGGTGAACTTTTAGAGAGCATAGAGACTTATAGTTGTTCGGGGGTGGATACATCTGCAGTATAGCCCGTATCCGGGGCTTTATGGCTTTTCGAAGACCGAGATAGTATCTATCGCTTCAAAGCCGTATATTTTGATTCCTTTCAGATGGGGAACTGCGTTGACGATGTCGCGAATTGTGTAGTCCAAATCAAGATTGACACACACATCGAAGTGCTTCTTATCGCTGTTGAATATTTCCGTTTCTAAATACCAACCGGCAATTCTAACTTTGGCTATCTTCATTATTCCATGGCTTTAGTTGGTTAGGATCTTCTTCTTCAGGCGGAAGTTCCTGAGATATGTACCGGTAGAATGTACTCTCACAGATCCCATATACGGGCCAAATGTATCTCTTCCATATTTCGCGATTGGATAATCCGGTCTTGATATATTGATCATACACCTCTTGTACAGCCTTGACACGAACTGTGTAACTGTTTCCTGTATATCTTTTTTTTCTCATTTTTGTAATATTAAATTTCAAAAACAAGTCGCATTGCCGGTTGCAGATGCGACTTGTCCGCTACTTATATATCCGCCTCGGTAAGTCCAAGCGGCACAGATACCCAGACACCTTTTTCATCTTTGTATTCGGCGCGGATATACTGCTTGCTGACGATAGGCTTATAGGCATTCATAATGACCTCGACTCCCTCAATGAAGCGAGGATTGCCCGACTCAATGGCATGCTTGCGCAAGGTCATAATACGCGAAGCTTTGAGTGTTCCCTTCTTGTCTTTCGCCAACAATGACAGACATATCTTAATGGCTTGTTTGGCATTCTCGGTATCGCCAAGACTGTTCAGATAGTCCTTGACCATCTCTATACCGCTATCGGCGGTATCATCATAGTTGTCCAACATATTCGCACCAAGTGTGATTCGGAATTGGCCATCTTTATCCGTAAATGTGTGCGACTGCTGATCTTCCTTTACCTTGTACAAGTCAAATTTCATCAACAGTGCTGATTCAAACATCTTATAGATTTGTAATTTTGTTGAGCCGAGTGACTGAGCCTGGTCCTGTAAGACAGGAAAGCATTTTATCACCGTATCGCTAACAAGTTCCTTATAAGTGTTGATGTTGGCTGCTCTTTTTTCAGCTTCGGCTTTAGCCTCCGCTGCCAGTTGCGCCTGTAGTTCTGCTTTCTCCTTAGGAGTTAATTGATTAATGTCCATATTAGTAATTTTGAATGATTAATAATTTCTTTTCTTTAAGACCCGGTTGCCGGTATAAGACCTCAATCTTGCCTTTATCCCACTTGTGGTTGATAGACATATTGACTTTGATAGACCCTTTCCAATCATATAGATCCTTGAGATAAATACTCTGCCAGTAGATGGCAGAATAAGCCTCAATCACCATTGCGTCGGGATTCTTTTGAGCGAAGTCAGCTATAAAGTCGATTAATACTTTAAGGAACCTGTCCGGTAGTTGTTTTGCCGTAATAAATGTTTGATACATGGTTATTATTTTGTTAATTGATGTCATTATTTGGGAAGACAGTGTTAAGTATGTTCGCTATCATCTCGTCTGCCGCAGTATAGTCTCTCTGTTTATTTAAAAACAGATTATAGACATTGCGCAGCCTCTCTGCCGGGATCCTGTTGAAATCCTCGTACTTAGTGATGCGGCACACTATGCCTTTGATAATTGAGGCATTACTTTCACGTCCTGTTATCTTCAGGTAATTGCCCACAGATGCGAATACCATCTTGCGCAGATGGTCCAAGTCTTGTTTGCGTGAGCTTTGCATTGTGTCTATTTTGTTGCAGATCTCGATCAGATCACCACAAGACAGATCCTTGCTGCTGCTCACTCCGTATGCGGAGAGGATCTCCGACTTGCCGTCGGCATCTATGCCGGCACTTGCCATAATAGCATGAAACTTGCGGACTAACTGTGTGTGTTGTTTTTCTTCAAATATTTTCATATCATTTTGTTTTGTTCCAATAGTCATTTGCCTTTTCTTTACATATTGTAATAGGACTGCCACCACCATACCGTCCTACCGGAAAAGCCTTAAAGCCTTCAACCCTGAATACTATATTTGCGTCACGCCATATACGTTTTGCTACCTGACCGTCCGGCCTGTTTCCATCGACATGGCTGATATATATGAATAGCTTGTCGGGGTATGTCTCTTTAAGACGCTTGTATTCATTGAATTTGAGTTCGAGAAACTGTATTGAATCGATGATTACCACCGATGGTGACTTATGCTTATCAAGGCGTGCGACAAGATCTGTTACATCTTCCTTATCTAAAAGAATAACTCTCCTGCTTACCTCCATCATCGACACACGATTCATTGCTTCCTGTATAGACAATGATATCCCCTCCTCTATGCTGTCGTATGCCACTCTACACCAAGTAGACAGGTATTTTGCCAGCATCATAGCAAAGGAGGTCTTGCCGTTTTTCGGGTCACCGTAAATAAACCAACTGCCGGTGAGTTCTGGACATCCAAGGGCATCACGCCAGATGCCGTCAAACGGAAGGACATTAAATTCTTTCGTAATGACCTTTTGCACCGAATATGCAGCGCCTCTCTTGATATGCTTATGCTTGATCATTATCCTTAGAAAGTACCTTATATATTCTTCTAAGAGACGGTGCACTGTCTTCTCCCATGGTCTGTCTCAGCACTTTATTGACATCTGTGCCGGTAGGAGCGTTGGCTTTGATGATCATTGCCGCTGTCATCTGAAGGAACGATTTTTCTTCATTACCAACCGGAATTACTTTGCCGTACTTCTTTCCAAATCGAGAAAAAATCTCGGTATATCCAACTTTATGGTTGGTGATAGCTCGGTGGATCTTCTCCTTAAGACCGTCAGCACCCATCATATAATAGCCACATGCTGTTTCTGTGGCATTCCACAAGGCCTTAATTTCGAGAAATGCCTCATAATGAAGATCTCCGGCTTCATCGAGTATGATCAACGGGCTGGACAGCGTTTTGATATAATAAACCACATCTTCATAGACATCAACATACTTCCCTGTACTGTCCACTCCAAATGATTTGGCAATATACCGGATAAGTTTTTGCTTGCTTTTAACCTGAGAGCAGTCCACATAGACCACGTTCTTGTGTGTCTTGGCATAGTTAAGTGCTGTATATGTCTTGCCGATGTCGGCAAGGTCACACAGCAGCGAACTCATGCTGCTCATTTGACACAACTCCAACTGTGTACTTATGTATTGAAATACCGGCGTGTTGGCAGTTGCCCATTTAGGAGCATTACCCACCGTGCTTCCAAGTCTTCTGGCAAGTGTGATCCACATTGCCTCGCTGATGACACGCTCTGTCTCGCCGCGCTTGATACGCGAATATTGAGCGGCACTCATACCGATAGATGTTGCGAACTTGGCGTCGCTTCCTGTAAAGTTCTCGCGATCCCTTGCAAGATCTTCAAGAATCCTCTTTTTAAGTTGTTCAGTAATCATAATATGGTGTTTTAAAAATCGTTTTTCGCTTTCGCGGCATAATCCTGTACCGTAAACTCATCTTCTTCATATCCTGCGGGCTGTTCATTCTCAACTATATCTAACG
>JAQUYF010000074.1 GCA_028691975.1 Bacteroidales bacterium
ACAAGAAGAGAGGCTTGTAAAGGGTGATAAACTGATGGTGGTGAAAAACTGTTACCAGTTTTTGGATGATATTCCGGAGTTGGAGTTTATTGCCAATGGAGATGTTGCAGAGTTGCTGAAGATCTCAAAATATGAGCAGCGGTACGGACTTAATTTTGCGGAAGCTGTATTATCATTTCCGGACTACAATGATGTGGAGATAACGGCCAAAGTTATACTCGACACTTTGGAATCAGAGACACCTGCTCTTTCTCAGGAGCAGCAAAGTCAGTTGTTTCAGGGTGTATTTGAGGATTATGACAATATAAAGGCAAAGAAAAAGAGGTATTCTGCAGTGCGCGAGGACAAATATTATAATGCTCTTCAGATCAAATATGCCACTGCGATTACGGCTCACAAGTCCCAGGGAGGGCAGTGGAAGTGCGTTTTTATAGATAATCCATTTTGGAAAGAGGTAACATTGGATGACTTGAAGTGGTTATATACTGCCATAACAAGAGGTGTAGATAAAGTATTTTTTGTTAACTTTAAGGATGAATTTTTTACAAACGAATAAGATACATAGTATGAATAGAATTAGTAATTACCTGACGGCAGCGCTTTGTTTGCTGCTTTTGACTGTCGGCTCCAAGGCTCAGACTGCCTCTTCCGGCGGAAAGATTGATCTTGCTGAAGATCAGATACTTAACGGTCTTCCGAAAGGTATAGTCAACCCCTCTTCAGTCCCAATTAAATACTTGAATGGTAATAAGTTGCTCTACAGGAGCGAGAGAGAGTATGCCACATACGATCTGAAGACAGGTGCCAAAGAAGCTTACGACTATAAGCCTCCTGTGATGACATCTAATTTTGACGAATCGGTACCGGGTTGGGTTAATCCAACATTTTCTCCTGACTCGACAAGAATAGCCTATACTAAAGACAATGATCTGTATTCCATAGAGTTGAAGAACAAACACATCACAAGGCATACATTTGACGGCAGTGACCTGATACTCAATGGCTATGCTTCGTGGGTCTATTATGAAGAGATACTCGGACGGCCTTCACGTTATAAGGCTTTCTGGTGGTCACCTGACAGCAAAGTCATAGCCTATTACAGATTTGACAATGCCAAAGTGCCGATGTTTCCAATCTACAACTCAGAAGGAGCGCACGGCTCTCTCAATCAGACAAGATACCCTGGCGCAGGTGATGAGAATCCGCAAGTTAAGATAGGGTTCGTCTCTGTGGCGGGAGGAGAGACCGTATGGGCAGATTTTGATCATACAAAAGATCAATATTTTGGCATTCCTTTCTGGAATGGAGACGGAACAAGATTTATGGTAGCATGGATGCCTCGTTCTCAGGATGATATGGAGCTGTTTTCCGTAAATCCTTTTACAGGCCAGAAAGAGTCGGTCTATAAGGAACATCAGAATTCATGGATTGACTGGATGGAAGAGATGCTCTTCACTCCCGATGGTATCTATATTGTAAGGGACTTCGAAATGTGGCAGCAAGTCTATTTTCTCTCTTATGACGGGAAGAAGTTTGAAAGACTCACAACCGGTGCAAACTGGAGTATCAGCCTTCTCAAGGTGGACAGTAAATATCTCTTCTATACCTCTAAAACGGAGAGTTCAACTCGCGTGGATCTATATCGTATCACGCTTAAAAGCAAAAAGGTGGAGCGAGTCTCCTTTGACGACTATAATATTTCGGATGTGATTATCTCGTCAGACAACTGCAATATATCAGCTGTAATTTCCAATTCACATACACCCGACAAGTTGGTCAACATAGCTATTCCAAAAAATGGGAATCTGTCACGCAAAGTTGTAACTACCATTTCCGATGCCAGAGGTGATCAGTTCGACAGATACAATCTTGCTCTTCCGGAGATGATAACCGTTACTACAAGAGACGGCTACGTGTTGCCGGCGATGGTTACTTATCCGGTTAATATGGATAAGTCCCGCAAATATCCCGTTAAAGTGAATATTTACGGAGGTCCCGATACTCCGCAGGTTGCCGACAGATGGAGAGGCATCTCTTTTCGCAATCAGTGGTGGGCCAATCATGGTGTAATACAGGTCGTATTGGATACGCGTTCATCCGGACATCTTGGGAAGTCAGGGCTCAATCAAGTTTACAGACAGTTGAACATACTTGAATTACAGGACTTTATTGACGGAATAAAGTATTTTTTGGATATGCCTTTCGTAAATAAGGACAAAATAGGTATTGAAGGTTTTTCTTACGGTGGAACTATGACTACTTTGGCAGTGACAGAGGGAAGTGAGTACTTTAAATATGGAATTGCCGGTGGCGGAGTATATGACTGGAGACTGTATGATTCGCATTACACCGAAAGATATATGGATACGCCTCAGGATAACCCTGACGGGTATGATAAAACATCCGTATATGCCAGACTCGGCAATTACAAGGGAGACAAGAGCAATATGCTGCGTCTGACTCATGGCACAGGTGATGACAATGTTCACTTTCAGAATACTTTGCAGTTGATTGACAGGCTGCAGAAGGATGGAAAGGATTTCGAACTTATGATATATCCTCAGGGAATGCACGGTTATCGCGGCGCCCAAGGCAGTCATTCAGGTATGCAGGATTATAAATTCTGGTATAAATATTTGTTGGATAGTGAGTTGCCTCAAAATTTAAAAGATTATTTCGTTAAAAAATAGAGTTATGGAACAAGAATATATTAAGACAGCCAAGTCATGGTTAAGTGATGATTTTGACCTTGAAACCCGTAAAGCGGTTGAAAAGATGATGCAATCAGACCCAAAAGAGCTGGAAGAAGCATTCTACCGAATGTTGGAATTTGGTACAGGCGGACTTCGTGGGATTATGGGGGTCGGTACCAACAGAATGAATAAGTACACCGTAGGCATGGCTACTCAGGGACTTGCCAACTATCTGAAGGAGACATTCAAAGGATCGGATATAAGTGTAGTTATATCATACGACTGTCGCAACAACAGCCGATTTTTTGCAAATATTTCCTCTAATGTGCTTCTTGCCAATGGTATAAAGGTCTATCTATTTGATGATTTAAGACCGACGCCGGAGTTGAGTTTTGCCATACGTCATCTGCATTGCCGTGCCGGCATTATGATAACTGCTTCTCATAATCCGAAAGAATATAACGGTTATAAAGTATTTTGGGATGACGGTGCTCAGATAATTGCGCCTCATGACAAGAACATTATTGCAGAGGTGGCCAAGATTACCTTGCCTTCACAGGTTATGTGGGGAGAGAATGAGGGTTTGCATCCACAGATGATCGGAGCAGATATGGATGAGACCTTTTTGAGCTCAGTCCTTTCATTGACTCTCTCTCCAGACTCAATTGCAAGACATTCGGATATGAAGATTGTCTATACACCTCTGCATGGTACGGGTGTCCGTTTGGTGCCGGAAGCTCTTTCAAGGATTGGCTTTAAAAATGTCTATCACGTAGATGCACAGGATATAAATGATGGGGATTTCCCTACAGTTGTCTCACCTAATCCTGAAGAGCCTACGGCTATGAAGATGGCAATTGAGCGAGCTAAACAGGTGGGGGCTGACCTTGTACTTGCAAGTGATCCTGATGCAGACCGAATAGGTACTGCCGTTCGTAACGACAAAGGTGAGATAGTACTTCTTACCGGCAACCAAATCGGCTCAATATTAATTAATTACATGCTTACCAGGTGGCAGCAACTGGGCAAACTGACTGATAAGACTTACATAGTAAAGACCATCGTCACGACTGAGCTTATCCGTGCAATTGCAGATAAATTCGGCGTCAAGATGTATAATGTATTGACAGGCTTTAAATATATCGGTGAAGTTGTGCGTGAAAATGAGGGTAAGGGGGTGTTTATTTGCGGATGTGAAGAGAGTAACGGCTTTAATGCCGGAGAGTTTGTACGGGACAAGGATTCTATTGTGACTTGCTCCCTGATGTCAGAGTGTGCTGCATGGCTTGCCGACCGGGGTATGACTGTCTATCAATATTTGCAGTCCCTTTATAAGGAATTCGGATATTATCGTGAGAAGCTGATGTCAGTAGTCAGAAAGGGTAAGGATGGTGTCGAGCAGATTCAGAACATGATGAAGATGTACCGCGAAACCCCTCCTGAGAGACTTGCAGGATCAAAGGTCGTTAGTGTTATTGACTATAATATGCCTGAGAAGACACATCTGCCAAAGTCCAATGTACTGCAATTCCATAGTGAGAACGGGACTGTTGTATCCGTCCGCCCTTCCGGCACTGAGCCGAAAATCAAGTTCTACTTCGGAGCTAAGGGAGAAAACGCCGATCAGATTATAGATCAGTTGTTTGAGCAGTTTTCTTAGGCCGTCTTGCTACGCAAATGTACAGCAGGCAGTTGTAGATGATGTAGTAGCCAAGTATTAAAGCTATCCAGATTGGAAATGGCTTGTCGGGGAAGAGAATTATTCCTCCGGCAGTCAGGATTATTACTAATATGAAAAAGATGGTTTCGAACGGATATTGTTTGAAACTCAGTTTCTTCTTTTTCAAAGAAAACATGGGAATCTCGCTCACAAGCAGCAGTGAGAGAATGATTGACGCTGTCGGGATGAACCACGTCGAGTTGAGCAGATTAACAACCACGGATGCGGTCGCGTTGTGGCGCATGATATCTCCGTATGCTACTAAAGAGGCGATGAATATCGCATTTGCCGGCGTAGCCAGGCCGATAAAATTAACACTTTGACGTGTGTCAAGATTAAATTTGGCAAGTCTGAGTGCCGACAAAGCGACTATTAAAAGAGGTACGAAAGCAAGGAGAGAGCATTCGTGCCCGAACTTGTAGTACCATGTGAAAAACATAAGGGAAGGAGCTAAACCGAAACTGACAAGATCTGCAAGCGAGTCGAGTTCCTTCCCTGTGTCTGAGTAAGCGTTCAGTAACCTTGCGAAAAAGCCGTCCGAAAAATCGAATACAGCTGCACACAAAATAAAGAGGAATGCAGCCAAATGCTGCTCCCATAATGTGAGAATCACTGCGGCGCAACCGCATATAAGATTCATCAGTGTAAGGATATTCGGGATGTGCTTTTTCATGGTGTGTTTCTATTTAATGCCTAATTTCTTTCTGATATCCTTTGGAACAGCATCTTTGTGAACCATGATACTTATGGTTCTCATTTTGACATAACTATTTGACATATAAAGATATCCGCTCATTTCCTCGTTACGTGCGGTGCCCCATGAGTTTTTGGTTTTGTACCAAATGTTACCATTCTGATCCTTAAAAATACCGGTAAGATGCATCAAGTGGTCGTCAACAGTTTTAAATGTCTCGAAATCAGCCTGTCTGATCTCTTGAGTTACCTCCATATCAGGAAATACTTTTTCAAGTTTGACAGCCTCTTCACGATCCTTAGGGGAAGGGTTGATGGCAACCCCTCTGCCGTGATTGAAGCATCCTGAGGTCAAATCGCCGTCCCAAGCTACAGTATAGCCGTTCTTGAGAGCGTTATCTATTATAGACATCATATCGTCAAGAGGTACATTGTATAGTAGCTGATGATCCCAATTGTCCGGAATCTCAAGTGGAACTTGCTGATAGAATGGGTGATGTGAGAAGCTGGTAATCTCAATATAGTCGTCAAGATTAAGTCCGAGACTCTCTTTGAAGCTCACAGGGGTATATTTAACACCTTTGTATTCAAATTCGGTCGGAGCAACACCAAGATATGTGTCAAACAAGTCATTCATAATCTCGTAGTACTCAGGACTTCTGTATTTCAGCTTGACTGACACGTCAGCGATGGCTTTTAAATACATACCTAATTCAGTGTGGTTGTGTGTAGGGGAGTCGTAGTTGATACCGGTGTATACTTCATCGGGTACGATGCCGTTCTCTTTTACGACATTGATGGCCATGTGTGCGATAGAGCCGGGGCCGATATTGCCGTTGCCTTGACGCAGGTAGTTGTCATTAAGACGTTTGTTGTAGTTGTTGCGAACGATGAACATCTCTGACAGATCGTATGTGCCTTTTCCTTGACGAAGAAGTTCCGCTTCAAGGAAAGATACTGTGGCAAAGCACCAGCAGGTGCCTGTCCTTGCCTGGTTTTTAACTGAAGTTACTTCGATGTCATTAACCGGAGTGAACTTGTAAATGGTCTGTGTCTGCGCAAGAGCTGAACTGCAAACAAGTACAGCGGCTGCAATCAATAAGAATTTCTTCATGGTTATTTGGATTATTTGATTCCTAATTTCTTTCTAATCTCTTTTGGAATAGCATCTTTGTGAACTAAGATATCCATAGTCTTAAATCTTACAAAAGCTTCTGAAACATACCACAGACCTTTATATGCACCTGCTTCGCCCCATGAGTTTTTAACCATGAAGTATTTGGTGCCATTCTGATCTTCTGCTATACCATAGATATGCATTCCGTGGTCATCTGTAGTGAGTTTGCTGTCATATTCCTGCTGACGAAGCTCCGGAGTGATAACTTTTTCCTTTACCGGACCTTTTGTCTTTTGTGCAAGTTCTTTTTCTTTCTCCTGAGGTGAAAGACCAATCCAGCGTGCCTGATCGCTTCCGGTTGGGGTAAGAGCTTCCATATCAGGGACGGTAGCGATGCCGTTGCGGGTGAAGCCTTTTTCACTTACGTCCGATGCCCATGCGACAGTGTAGCCTTTGTCGATAGCATTATACATGATCTCAATCATCTCGTCAAGAGGTACATTGTATGAAAGCTCCCAACGCCAGTTGTCTGCGACTTCCATAGGAAATTCTTTATAATAAGGCATATATTCCCAAGAGGTAATCGAAATGTAATCATCTATATTGATTGGAAGAGATTCGGCGTATGTTTTTGGAGAATATTGAGTGCCATTGACCTCAAATTGCTGAGGAATCTCTCCGAGATAAGCGTCCAGAATACCCTGGAAGCCATTTTTCCAGGCAGTAGAGAGCTTTCTGTTAGGATTCTTGAGCAATGCGCTGACGTAGCCTTTAAGCACTGCGTCCAGCTCACCGTGTACGTGTCTGGTCTCGCCGTAGTTAAGACCCGGCATATATGTCTCCGGAACTGCACCGTAAGTTTTATACACTGTTAGGACGTCTCCAAAAGAACTTCCGCCCGCAAAATTAAGATTTCCATCAACGCGGATATATTTTACGGCTTTGTCTGCATAAGCGTGTGAGATCACAAACATTTCGGAGAGGTTAAGATCGTCTCCCTTATATCCATTTCTGATCATCTCGGATTCCAAAAATGAAATGGTAGAGAAGCACCAGCATGTGCCGGAACTTGCCTGATTCTGAACTTTGGTAACAGGCAATTCCTTTATGGTCTTGAATTGAAATCCACCTTCCTCATTCTGAGGCTTTTCGGCAGGTTGAGCAGGTTGAGCTGCCGCTGTAAGTGAGATAAGCAGCGTAGCAGCAAGTAGAACGGTTATTTTTTTCATATATATAAAATTATCTAATCTAACAAAGGTAGCCAAATTTGTTAATTCGACAAATTATTAGATATGACAAAAAGTCAGAAAACAGTATCTGGCAAGTATATTGATGAATATAATGTGTCTTAACAAGACGAAAAGGAGATAAAATAATGAATAAAGAAAATTTGGAACTACTTAACAAGTACGCAATTAACCTGAATGAGAGGGCAAAGGCGGGTAAGCTCGATCCGGTAATCGGACGGGATGATGAGATCAGGCGTGTGCTGCAGATTCTGAGTCGAAGGACTAAGAACAACCCTATTCTCGTAGGAGAACCGGGTGTAGGTAAGACTGCTATTTCCGAAGGCATTGCCCAAAGAATTGTAAATGGCGATGTTCCGGAAAATTTGAAGACAAAAGAGATATATTCTCTTGATATGGGTGCGCTGATTGCAGGTGCAAAGTATCAGGGAGAGTTTGAAGAGAGGCTGAAAGGTGTTGTAAAAGCTGTGACTGAGAGTGAAGGAGAGATCATCCTGTTTATCGATGAAATTCATACACTTGTAGGAGCAGGCCGTACCTCGGGAGCTATGGATGCGGCCAATATATTGAAGCCGGCACTGGCTCGTGGAGAGTTGCGCGCCGTCGGTTCAACTACTCTTGATGAGTATCAAAAATATTTTGAAGAGGATAAGGCATTGGAACGTAGATTCCAGATGGTAATGGTCGATGAGCCGTCACCTGCCGAGTCTATTTCCATTCTGAGGGGATTGAAAGAGAAGTATGAAAACCACCACAAGGTTCGTATTGAAGATGATGCTATCATAGCGGCAGTAGAGCTGTCACACAGATATATAACCAACAGATTTTTGCCTGATAAGGCAATAGACCTGATAGATGAGGCAGCCGCAAAATTGAGGCTGGAGCTGAACTCCGTGCCTGAGTGTATAGATGAGTTGGACCGCAAGATCAAGCAGTTGGAGATTGAAAAAGAGGCAATTAAGAGGGAAGGTAAGTCTCCTAAACTGGATGCCATATTAGAGGATATCAAAACTGCCTCTGCAGAGAGGGACGTGCTCAACAAGCAGTGGTCTGGCGAAAAAGAGCTTTTGAAGTCAATTCAGGAGAAGCGCCAAGCCATTGAGAATTACAAGATTGAGGCTGATGATGCCGAGCGTCACGGTGATTACGGCAAAGTTGCCGAGATCCGTTACGGTAAGATTGCTGCTGCTCAAAAGGAGATAGACAGGCTTAGAGCACAGAAGGAAGCCAATACCAATCCTATTATGAATGAAGCTGTTACTGATGAGGATATCGCAGAAGTTGTGGCTAAGTGGACAGGTATTCCTGTAAACAGGATGCTTCAGAGTGAAAAGGAGAAGTTACTGCACATTGAAGAGGTTCTTCACAAGAGGGTTATAGGTCAGGATGAGGCTATTGAAGCTGTTGCCAATGCTGTGCGGCGCAGTCGTGCCGGTCTTCAAAATGAAAAGAGACCTATCGGTTCGTTTATGTTTTTAGGTACTACAGGTGTAGGTAAGACAGAACTTGCAAAGGCTTTGGCCGAGTATCTGTTCAATGATGAAAATATGATGACCCGTATAGATATGAGTGAGTATCAGGAGCGTCATACCGTCTCCAGACTGGTCGGTGCGCCTCCGGGATATGTCGGATATGAAGAAGGCGGTCAACTGACGGAAGCCGTACGCCGCAAGCCGTATTCCGTTATATTGTTGGATGAGATAGAAAAGGCACATCCCGACG
>JAQUYF010000075.1 GCA_028691975.1 Bacteroidales bacterium
CAAGATGCTTCTATCCTTATCTAATAGCCAAGTACCCAATAACTTATAGCAACTCAGATCCACAAGATCCCAATTATTCAGATAGTCAGCCTGGCGAATATAAAGATTGACACACTCTTGCCTTTTTATCTGATCCTTACTCTTTTCATATTGCCTGAGCAACAAGAGAAAACCTATGAGCCGCGCCTCATGATACTCAGATTCCGTCAATTTTTTTATCTCCGAAATGTCAATATCCTTCCAGTACTTTGATAAAATACTCCTCGTCACAGGGACTTCTACTCCAATAAACAGATCACCTTCACCATAAGTTCCCTCACCTGTTTTAAAATAATAGGAAAGGTGCTTTGCCTTCTCCGGAGTGCCGTGCTCCTTAAGGAGTGCGATAATATCGTCTGCTAAAATCATATTAATAGATCAATTTGTTTTCAATTTGAAAAAAATAGCTACCTTTGTGTCGGGTAAGTCATATACGACCAGCTCCTGTTGAACTCCCCCAGGACCGGAAGGTAGCAAGGGTAGATGGTTGAGCGGTGCGATATATTAAGCTTACCCTTTTTTGTTTCCTTATTATGACAGATTGTCAAAGATAAACGGCATAATGGATTCTATGCCGTTGAAGAGTTGAATCTTCGTGGCACTTCCAATAATTATTCTAACTTTTGAGCCTGATTTTGCCTCATATTCAGCAAGCACTTGACGGCACGCCCCACACATGTAGGTAGAAGTCGGAAGCACTTTACCGTCTTTTGCAGCCACAACTGCTATTGACATTAATTTGGCGTCAGGGTATTTTGCACTTGCGTAAAACAGAGTCACTCTTTCAGCACACAGACCTGAGGGATAAGCCGCGTTTTCTTGATTGGAACCTGAAATAATCTCACCATTGCTAAGACGAACGGCTGCTCCGACGTTGAATTTGGAGTAAGGAGCGTAAGAACTGTTTGTAGCTTCGATTGCCCTGTTCAACAAATCGGCGTCAGCTTTTTCAAGCTCTGTAATTGAGTCATATTCAAGGTAATCAATTGTTATTTGCTTTTGAACCATAATCTGTTCGTTTTAATTGTTACAAATTTATTATTTTTGTGGAGATATTCATAATTAAATGAGGTTTTTTATCACAACTTGTCTGCTTTGTGCACTCTGTCCTGCAACAATTTATCTACCTGTAATGCAAAATGATGCAAGAGCGGATTATATTGTTGCGCACAAGGAAATAGCTATAAAACAGATGGAGCTTTCCGGCATTCCTGCAAGTATTATCCTTGCTCAGGCATGTATAGAATCCGGAAACGGAACATCGAGGCTCGCCATAGAAGCCAACAACCATTTTGGCATAAAATGCCACAACTGGAATGGTGAGACTATCAGCCATGATGATGACCTTAAAGGCGAATGTTTCCGCAAGTACGGCAACGAAGAACAGTCTTTTAGAGACCACTCGGACTTCCTTAGATTTAATGCCAGATACAAGAATCTCTTTAATTTGGATCCGAAGGATTACAAAGGGTGGGCATACGGTCTTAAAGAGTGCGGCTATGCGACCAATCCGGACTACGCCATGATGATAATAGGACTAATCGAAAGCTACAACCTCTCACAATATGACGACATGGCATCTTCAGTACCACCTACACCTGCAGAGGCTGAGATCTCGGTAAAACTTATTCCGGGAAAAGGAAGCCCACTGTATAAAATTTCCCTGAAGAGGACTGTCTATCGCCAAAATAAAACAGCTTATATACTTGCCGATGAATGTGACACATACGCCTATCTCGCAAAAGAATATAATCTCTTCAAAAGAGAGCTTCTAAGCTTCAATGACTTGAAAAAGGATGAACCGCTTGCGGCAGGAACCGTCGTGTATCTGGAGCGAAAACGGAAACAAAGCGCAAAACATCTTGACAAACACGTAATTGAAGATGGGGAGACAATGTATTTTCTGTCTCAGAAGTATGGAGTCAGACTGAAATACTTATACAAATACAATAACCTTGCATCAGGGGAAGAGCCTCGTGCGGGTGATATCATTAACTTAAGAAAGCCTAAAAGAATACGATGAAAAAGATTGGTAAAGTAATATTATGGATGATCTGCATAATAGTAGTTGTCGGTGGCATAGTGGCATGGCAATATTATTCTACATTTCAAATGAATAATGTGCGCAGTGATGGCGGCATCGTGAAAATATATCGCAATATGAGCAACTCGGAGGCAGAAAAGGCGATAATAGAGTCCGGTGCGCTGATAAACAATAAAAGTTTCGGTAAAGCCTTAAAAATCATGATAAAGAAAGGCACTATCGAACCGGGACTGTACCAACTGAAGAAGGGGATGAACAACAAACTAATAGTCAGAACCTTAGTAAATGGCTGGCAAACCCCAACCAATCTTGTAATCTCCGGCTACATCCGCAGCAGGGAACGACTCGCAGCCATACTTGGCAGTAAACTCGAAGCCGACTCTGTAAGTTTTATCACCGCACTCAATAACGAGACTTTGATGGAAAGCTACGGCTTCAACAACGATACTTACCTGGGGATGATAATTCCTAACACTTATGAAGTCTACTGGACTATCACTCCTGTGGACTTGCTTGACCGAATGAAAAAAGAGTACGACAATTTCTGGAATGAGGAGAGAGTTGAAAAAGCCAACCTTATAGGTCTGTCGAAGGATCAGGTCAGTACTCTTGCCGCGATCGTCATCGAAGAGAGTAAATATGTCCCCGAACAGCCCACTATCGCGGGTGTCTATATGAACCGCCTGAAAAAAGGGATGCCGCTTCAGGCAGATCCGACAGTCAAATTTGCCATAAATGACCCCAAGGTCAAAAGAATACTTCAGAAGCACCTGCAGATAGATTCACCTTACAACACATACAAATATAAAGGCTTGCCTCCGGGACCGATCACCATCCCTCCCGTTTCGGCACTTGATGCCGTGCTGAACTACGAGCACCACAACTACATCTACTTCTGTGCAAAAGCGACATTTGACGGACAGCACAACTTCGCCTCATCATACTCTCAGCATTTGCAAAATGCAAGAGCCTACCAGAGAGCGTTTACAGAGAGGGAAAAGTTGAAGGCCAGTGCTCAATAATCTCGACAGCTTTCTGAAATGCTCCATCGTTTTCATTATTGATAACGTGATAGTACCCTGTCGTACCAAATAAAGAACGAGCCACAAGTGCTTTCAGGACCACTTTTATCAATCTTTGAGATGAATCTATCTGTAGCTGATCGGAAGGCAGACCATGTTCAGACGCATACTGTACCATACCATAAAAAAGCTCTTTCTCAAGAGAATACTTTTTATCAAATTGAGTAAAATCGGGATACTGCTTCTTCAGCTGAGCACGATGATCATCGCAGTACTGGTTGACATAATCATTAATCAGACCTCTGCTAACCAAAGAGAGATAATATGGGCTGTATCCGGTAGTATCCATAGGTACAAAGACATCAGGCATAATGCCACCGCCACCATATACTGTTCTGTGCTGCTTTAACGTCTGATATTTCAGGGAATCGGGGAAGTGAATGCTGTCCCGATGAAACGGTTCACCTCTCTCAAGCCGGTCATAAGCAGCCTGGTAATAATCTTTACTGTGTCCTTCCCTGTATGGCGACTGTATCACCCTGCCTGTCGGAGTGTGATAACGTGCGATAGTAAGTCTGAGTTCCGATCCGTCATCCAAAGGAAAACTCTGCTGCACAAGACCTTTACCGAAGGAACGCCTGCCGACAATAATAGCTCTGTCCCAATCTTGTAGTGCTCCGGCGACAATCTCACTTGCAGAAGCGGAATTTTCATCAATTAAAACCACCATTGGCCCATTCTGATAAGGTCCCTGGCCTGTGGCAGCCTCTTCCCTCTTTGGTGTATTTAAGCCCTCTGAATAGAGAATAGTCTGTCCCCTGGACAAAAAGAAATCGGAGACCATTAAAGCCGAGTGTAAAAAGCCTCCAGTATTGCCTCTTAGATCGAGTATCACTCCTTTCGGGTAGTACTTGGTTACCTTGAATGCTTCGACGAGGTCATCTATGGTATTCATAGCAAATCTGCCGAGTTTGACATATACAATCCCATTGGAAAGGTAAGATGCATCGACACTGTTGAGCGGAATTGCATCTCTTGTAATAGTAAAATACAATGTATCAGTGAGTCCCCTGCGTAATACTCCAACATCTACTTTTGTCCCTTTCGGTCCTCTCAAACAGCTGTGTACTTTTGCATTGGAAAGCGTCCCTCCGGAAATATCGACTCCATCCACTTTAATGATTCTGTCTCCGCCGCGCAAACCTACAGCCTCCGATGGACCTCCGGAAACAGTGCTCTGAACAACAAGAGTGTCCTTCATAATGGCAAATTCAATACCTATGCCCTGAAAAGAGCCGTCCAACGGTTCATTTACAGCCTGAAGATCTTTTGCCGGAATATAAGTGGAATGAGGATCCAGAGATTGGAACATATCTGCGATGGCCCTGTCCACTATCGCCGTTGTATTTACGGTGTCTATATAATTGGTACTAACAGAGATAAGAGCTCTTCCGAAGCGCTCAATATCATTTAACATACGCGTCTTCTGCTCCTGAGTGATCTGAGCCTGAAGAGATACGGTGACACATAATGTCACTACTATTAAAATTATTTTCTTATTCATTATATTGCTGCAGAGATACCTCAAATTTCATACCTTCCTTTGCAAGAAATGTATTCGGAAAGATTGTGCGAGCCTCCTCCAACAGGACGGTCAGGTCCGGATATCGAGAAGAATAGTGTCCGATGATAAGTTGACCGGCTCCGGATAGTTTTGCAACGGTTGCAGCCTGAAGTGCAGTAGAGTGATTCGTAGCCTTTGCCATCTCTGCCCTGTCACTTGCAAATGTTGCCTCATGATAGAGCAAGTCTACCCCTTTTATCCACTGAGGCAAAGCCTCAAAAGGAGCAGTATCACTGCAGTAAGCGGCTGATCTGCTTTTATACGGGATATATGTATAATCCTTGAAGGCAAGGATTTGACCATTATCTCTTATAACATCCTCACCGGATTTAAGCCTGACCATTTCACCAAACGTAAGGCCGTCAACTTTATCTTTAAATATATTCATCTTCGGCTCTTTCTCCTTGAAAAGGAAACCGAATGTTGAGATTCTGTGGTTAAGCGGAAAAGCATATACCTCAGTACTTTTTGATTCGAATATCATTTCCGGAGCCGAACAGTCAAGCACTTTATGTTCGATGGTAAACTTGACTCCCTCACCAAAATGAGCCAGAAAGAAATTGAGAATTGAACTGAAATCTCTCGGAGCATAAATGTACAGCGGTGCACTCCTGCCAATAAGCGACATAGTCGATAATAAGCCGAAAATGCCGAATACGTGGTCTCCGTGCAGGTGAGATATAAATATCTCATTAATCTTGCCGAATGAGAAACCGCAACGACACAATTGGACCTGCGTCCCCTCTCCGCAGTCGATTAAAAACAAACGCCCATGTATGTTCAGTACGTGGGCGCTCGGATATCGATTAACAATGGGGTGGGCTGACGCCGTCCCCATTGTAGTCAGTGAAAATTCCATTTATGAATTATTCCTTTTCTTTGCTTTCCATCTCACTCTTGAGAGCAGCTAATTCGGAAATGTCGCCCAAGGTTGTTTTCTCGAGGTTTGCTTTCAATTTTTTAACTGCTTTCTGAGTATTGCTGGTTTCAGAATCTTTTTCCCTTGATTCTTCTTTTCTGTTCTCTTCAAACAGTTTTGAGTGTGAAAGAATGATCTTCTTGTTAGACTTGTTAAACTCTACAACCTTGAAAGGCAGCTTTTCGTCAACCTTGGCGGTCGTACCATCTTCCTTAACAAGATTTCTTGTTGAAGCGAAACCTTCAATACCATATTCCAATGCAACATTAGCCCCTTTGTCAACAAATCCTACGATAGTACCTTCGTGAACCGAACCCACTGTGAATACGGTCTCAAATACATCCCAAGGATTTTCTTCAAGTTGCTTGTGGCCCAAGCTCAAACGACGGTTTTCCTGATCCACTTCAAGAACAACAACCTCTAACGGCTCACCGATTGAAGTGAACTCTGACGGATGTTTAATCTTCTTAGTCCATGAAAGATCGCTGATGTGAACAAGTCCGTCAACTCCCTCTTCCAACTCGACAAATACACCAAAGTTGGTAAAGTTGCGAACAGTAGCCGTATGTTTGGAATTAACAGGATATTTCTCTGTAATAGTTGCCCATGGATCAGGTGTAAGCTGCTTGATACCGAGAGACATCTTTCTCTCTTCTCTATCCAGTGTAAGGATGCAGGCTTCAACTTCTTCACCGACTTTCAGGAAATCCTGAGCACTTCTCAAGTGCTGCGACCATGACATCTCTGAGACATGGATCAAACCTTCAACACCCGGCTGAATCTCAATAAATGCACCGTAATCGGCGATAACGACAACGCGACCTTTAACCTTGTCGCCAACCTTAAAGTTAGGATCAAGAGCGTCCCATGGATGCGGAGTGAGTTGTTTCAGACCTAAAGCAATTCTCTTCTTGGTCTCATCATAGTCAAGAATAACAACATTGATCTTCTGATCAAGTTGAACGACCTCTTCAGGATGATTGACTCTGCCCCAAGACAGATCAGTGATATGGATAAGACCATCTACGCCGCCAAGGTCAACGAATACACCGTAAGAGGTAATATTCTTAACTGTACCTTCGAGGATCTGGCCTTTTTCAAGTTTACCGATGATATCAGCCTTCTGAGCTTCAATCTCTGCCTCAATTAGAGCCTTGTGAGAAACTACAACATTGCGGAACTCGTGGTTGATCTTCACAATCTTGAATTCCATTGTCTTATTTACAAATATATCATAATCCCTGATAGGCTTAACGTCAATTTGTGAACCTGGAAGGAATGCTTCGATGCCGAATACGTCAACGATCATACCGCCCTTAGTGCGGCACTTAATGTAACCTTTAACGATTTCAGACTTGTCAAATGCTTCATTAACTCTATCCCAAGAACGCATTGAGCGTGCTCTTTTATGAGAAAGAATTAACTGGCCTCTCTTATCCTCTGCATTCTCGACATAAACTTCTACTTTATCTCCGACTGCAAGTTCCGGATTGTAACGAAATTCGTTAATACTGATAACACCTTCACTTTTGTAGCCGATGTTAACAATTACTTCTCTTTTGTTTAAGGCAACAACAGTGCCTTCAACAACCTCATTCTCGCTTACGCGTGAAAGGGTTTGGCTGTAGCTTTCCTCAACTTGGACAGGATCCTCATCAGATACCGTACCTTTTTCAAACGCATCCCAGTCAAATTTGTCTGAATCTACGGATGCATTACTTTTTCTTTTTGGTTTAAATTCAGGAGAGATCTCCTCAACTTCCTCAGCGAAAGACTCTAATGTCTCTTTAGGAGCATTATCCTTGATAGGCTCTTCCGCGTCAACGTTTGTGTTTCTTTCTTTTGTCATTTCTAAATAATTAGCTTAATAATAAGAAGTTAGACTTTATTTATAATCCGTCTTTCGACGAGCGCGCAAAATTAAGGACTATTTGCCTGATTTGCAAATAATCTGGTTAACTTTGTAAGACCAAATTAATATTTTTATGAGAAACCTTAAATTATTCGTATTAGGACTTTTTGTCCTCTTTTCAAACTTAACCTTCGCTCAAGACATCGAATATCGACTTCCGCCGAAAGAGATTTGTGACATAATCATGTCACAACCGCTTCCTACTTTCGTTTTTGGAAACAAAAATGAGAACGCAGTCATACTGCAACGCAACTGCTCATTAGTTCCGCTGTCAGAACTTGCATCCGATGAATTGAGAATCGGAGGCATCCGTATCAATCCCAATAATTTCAGTGAGACAAGAGAGTCTTTCAGCAATTCACTCTACATTTTAAATCTCGCTTCCGGCAAAAGTATTCAAGTGAGCGGTATGCCAACCGATCCGGTGATCAAAAATATCATCTGGTCCCCTTCCGACAAGTATTTTTGCTTTACCAACAATACAAAGAATGAAGTCGAACTTTGGAGAGTAAACGTAACTGAGGCTGAACCAAAGGCAGAAAAGATCAACAAATATAAAGTAAATACCATCTTCGGAGCCCCCTATTCTTTCATCGACGATGAAACCATCCTCTACAAAAGCGTTCCCGATGATTCGGTTTTTCCTCAGGAAGAGCCGGTTCCGACAGGCCCGATTGTACAGGAAAGTCTCGGTAAAAGAAACAGCGCCAGAACATCACAGGACCTGCTAAAAAATCCGTATGATAAGAAACTGTATGACTATTACTGCACTTCGGTATTGGCCGTATATTCCAATGGAACAACAACGACAGTCGGAGAAAAGAGAATCTTCAGATCATACGAACTCTCCCCTGATTGCAGTTACATAATGGTAACTACCGAGCACAGGCCTTATTCTTATTTGGAAGGACACCGCTCTTTTCCAAACAAACAGGAGATCTGGAATATGGCTGACGGATCATCCGTAAAGATGCTGAATGACGGCACCAAAAAGAATAATAAACCTAAAAAAGATACTCTCGACAAAAAAGAACCGAACAAATCCAATTTTGCATGGAGAAACGACCTTCCTGCAACTCTGACATGGGTCGAAAGTGAAGGTGGCGCGCCGAGAGAATTCGGTGGACAGATGGGTATGCCACCAACGGATGATAATAATGGCAAAGATGAGGATAAGCCGGAAAAGAAATTTACCGACAAACTCTATCAGTGTGAAGCACCTTTCAATTTTGATGAAAAAGTATTAGTGTTTGCACCTGAATATCGCATAGGCAGAGTGACATGGGGCAATGAAAAGTTTGCCTTAACCACCGAAACCTCGTCAAAACAGAAGTTCAGACAGACTGTCTCTTTTGTGCCTTGCGACACCAATGTTGCCCCAAAAATCCTCTTTAGCGAAAGCACGGATGTAGATACCCTGGGCGTTTTTCCTGTTTACGGCAGACCTTATACCGTCAAAAATCAATATGACAAACCGGTAGTCTATGTTGACGCAAAGGGTTCTTTCATCTATCTGACCGACAACAGCAGACCGGATGTCAACGGAGATCAGATGTCTTTTATTGACAAGCTTACGCTTAAAAACGG
>JAQUYF010000076.1:0-4726 GCA_028691975.1 Bacteroidales bacterium
ATGGTAAAGTCGGTGTTGGTAACTCATGGACCCGTGGTAATCCTTATATCAAACCTGAGATGACCAAATCAACCGAAATAGGTCTCGAGCTGGCGTTCTTCAACAATCGTTTGCACGTAGACTATGCTTACTATACAAATGACTCTTACAACCAAATCCTGAGCCCGCGTGGTCCTCAGTCAACCGGTTACATCTTCTGCTCAATCAACGCAGGTAATGTTTACAACAAAGGTATGGAGTTAACCATTTCCGGTACCCCTGTCGAGACCAAGAACTTAACTTGGGATATTGGATTCAATATTTCAGGTAACCGCGGTACACTCGACGGACTGCCTGCAGGTATGGATGTTATGTATGTAACGGATGTTCAGTATGCCAATGCACAGGCAGCTTCATTCAGCGGCGGAAACTTCATGGCTATTGCAGGTCGCGAATGGACAAGGTACAAATATGATCCTGAAGATGCAAACAGCAAAAAAGAACTCGATGGACAAATTATTCTTGACAAAAACGGAATGCCTACTTACACTACTGCTTTGAAGGAAGTCGGTAACCGTGAAGCTAAGTTCCAGGGTGGTTTAAACAACACACTTACATGGAATAACTTTACATTTAACATGTTGTGGGAGTTCCGCGTAGGCGGTGACGTTATCAACGGTACCAAATATGCTATGACCAACAGTGGTGTCAGCAAGTTTTCGGGTGATGTTCGAAATGAGCCTTTGACAGTATCAGGTATTGATGCTAACGGTAATGCAGTTACCAACACATGGGATGCTAACAGTACCTACATATTCAACGGTGTAACAACCAGCGGTTATAATATCATCCAAAATTACTATACCAGTTACTATCCACAAGAGACTGCCAATTACTTGACAAGTGTCAATCTGTTAAGACTTCGTACTTTGTCTATAGGATACAACCTCCCTAAAAGACTGCTTGATAAAACAGGATTTATCAAACGTGCTTCCGTAAACGTATCTGCCAACAACATCCTTCTGTTCACAAACTACGAAGGAGATCCTGAGGTTGCCGCTTCAGGAGCCGGTGTCGGTGGTTCTTCATCAGTCGGATTTGACTACTGTGGTGTACCTGCTACGTCAGGTATGACATTTGGTATCAATTTGACTTTCTAACTGTATAATATTTAAAAAGTTAACGATATGAAATTTATTAAATCGATTATATTGTGCGGTCTTTGCCTGATGACTCTTTCACTGACCTCTTGCAACGAATGGTTGAATGTTAACACTGACCCTGAGAACCCTTCTTCAGAGAGTGCTACATATCAAACCCGTCTTGCGCACATCGAGTTCTATACCAACAGTGCCGTTCAATTTGCTGCATGGCGTTCAAGCATGTCCATGGGTGACTGGACCAGATATTACAATGGGTCAACCTATTGGCACATGTCTTATTGGAATGCACAACAGGGTGCCTGCACCACTTCTTATCAGTGGTGGTTTGTAGGAGCTGCTTGTAATATTGAAGATATGTATAACAAAGCTGTAGCAGCAGAAGCATGGCATTACGCAGGTGTTGCCAAAGTTATCCGTGCTTACGGATTTATGTTGATGACAGACCTTTATGGTGAAATGCCTTATACTGATGCAGTAGGGGAAAACGCTACTCCTGTATATGACAACGGTAAGACGATCTATCTCGGTTGCCTCAAAGAACTTGACGAAGGCCTTGAATATCTTGCAAAAGGTCAAAACGCAAGTCTCCCTTCTCTTGCTGAAGGTGACTACTGGATGGGTGGCGATGTTGCCAAATGGATCAAATGGGCTAATCTGCTGAAAGCTCGTTATTGCCTGAAACTCAGCAAAAAAAGCGCCGGTAATTATCTTGATGGCAAATATGATGCAACTACTATCCTTGAAGCCCTTGCAAAAGGACCTCAAAGTATCAGCGACAACGCTGTAATCTATCACACTGATGATAACAGTACTACTCACGATAATTTGGGTTGGGACGAACCTGTTGACTACTCACCTCTTTACTCTGTTTGCGGTATGAACGCAGGCTATATGGTAACAGAGGCGCTTTACAACAACTTGACCAACTTCGCAGGTAACGGCATTGAAGACCCTCGCGCTGACAGGATTATTCCTTGGGCATGGTCCGGAAAATCTTCCAACTCTCCTGCAGCCATCAAATGGAATGGAAATTGGAGACGTTCTCTTGGTGTTGATATGACATCCAACAATGCTCCCAACCTTTCAGGTGGTCCGCTTAGAGCCGGCTTCAATACGGCAAAAGGTGGCTGGTATATTGATTCAACATCTCCTGACCGTTTAGGCGACACCGTATATGTAGAATGCACAAGTGAGTCTAAGGGCTATGCAGCTAAACAGGACTTGCTGTACAGAAGAAATGGTACTGACGCATCAAAAGAGTCAGGTTCATTCTATTCAAGAGTTTCTTCTCCTACATATCTTGGCACATACGCAGAAGCTTGCTTTATCAAGGCTGAAGTATTATTCAATCAAGGTAATACAAGTGGTGCTTTCACCGCTTACAAAGACGGTGTTAAGGCAAGTATGGATGAGATGAACATCTCTTTAAACAGTTGGGTTGCGGGTGACGCTTCTCTTGCAGACTGCCCTTCTTTCGTTCCTATGACATCTTCAGAGATCTCTGCTTACGTTAACAACGGCATTGGTACGGCAAGTAATCTTACACTTGGTAAGATCCTGACTCAAAAACGTATCGCTCTGCAGTTCTCAGTTGAAATATGGAATGATATGCGTCGTTATGACTTCGATACCAATATATTCCTTGGTTGGAAAATTCCTGCTTACCACGATCGCAACGCTACTGCTCTCAAGGCTGTTCCTGAAGGGAAACAGTTCCGTCGTTGGAGACAGTGTTCGCATGAGTTCAACTACAATGCAACCAATCTGCAAGCTATCGGTAACGAAGTTCCGGGAGCCAATATGTCATTAGCTCAATGGAATCAGGCAGATGATGCATGGACAATCAATGTTTGGTGGGATTCAACACAAGAGTAATCCGACCATAATTATGTGATCTTAATCGAGGGAGACTAAATTAGTTTGGTCTCCCTCTTTTTTCTATCTGATTTATTGATTACTTTTGTTGGTTGTATCAATAATTGTTGCGGTATGGAACCTTTAAAACATGAATGCGGTATCGTAATGATACGCTTGCTTAAGAGCCTGGACTACTACGAGAGGAAGTATGGAACCACTCTTTATGGCCTTGAGAAGCTTTACCTTATGATGGAGAAGCAGCACAACCGCGGTCAGGAAGGAGCAGGTATTGCCTGCGTCAAACTTAATGTCAAGCCCGGAGAGGAGTATATCTATCGTGAAAGGGCTCTCGGTACGGGAGCAATTACCGAAATTTTTGATAAAATCCATGAAGAGAAGCCATTTGTAGGCAATATGTATATGGGGCATCTCAGATACAGCACTACCGGCAAATCCGGACTCTCATACGTTCACCCTCTTCTGCGTCGCAACAATTGGCGCGCAAAAAGCCTCCTGCTTTGCGGCAACTTCAATCTGACCAATGTAGATGAGGTCTTCGCACATTTAGTACAGACAGGACAACACCCTCGCACATATTCAGACACCTTTATATTACTGGAGCAACTTGGGCATCGTCTTGACAGGGAAGTTGAGCATCTATACAGAGAGTGCAAGAGCGAGTCAATAGAGGGACTTGAGATCACTCATGAGATAGATAAACGGATGGATACATCCAAGTTGTTGGAAAAATGTGCCCCTGAATGGGACGGAGGCTATGTAATCTGCGGAATGACCGGAAGCGGAGAGTCGTTTTGCATTCGTGACCCGTGGGGTATCAGGCCTGCCTACTATTATCATGATGATGAAATAGTTGTCGTAGCCTCGGAGCGTCCCGTCATCCAGACAGCCATGAATGTTCCTTTTGAAGAGGTAACCGAGCTTCAAAGAGGAGAGGCGCTTATGGTAACTCAACGCGGTGAATTCAGACTATCCCAAATTATACCTCCAAAAGAGGAAAAAGCCTGTTCTTTCGAGAGAATCTACTTCTCTCGAGGCAGTGATGCCGTTATATACAATGAACGCAAGCAACTTGGCCGCACTTTGGTTGAGCCTGTAATGAATGCAATATACGGTGATCTTGAGCATACCGTATTTTCTTTTATTCCAAACACGGCAGAAGTGGCTTATTTTGGCCTTTTGCAAGGGATGGAGGATCTGCTCAATAAGTCCAAAGAGGAGGAAATCCTCTCTTTAAAAGAGACGTTAACACCTGAAAAATTAGAGAAGATTCTCTCCCGAAGGGTAAGAAGTGAAAAAGTTGCCATAAAAGATATTAAGCTGCGAACATTTATTGCTGAAGGAAAAACAAGAAACAACATGGCGGCACATGTTTACGACATAACATACGGGACCATCGAGAAGGATATCGACAATCTTGTAGTTATAGATGACAGTATCGTGCGCGGCACCACTCTCAAGCAAAGTATCATCAAGATACTTGACCGTCTTCATCCGAAAAAGATCGTGATCGTTTCATCCTCGCCGCAGGCACGTTATCCTGACTGCTACGGTATAGATATGTCCAGTCTGGGTGAGTTCATTGCGTTCAAAGCAGCTATCTCTTTACTTCAGGAACATGGAATGCAGCAGATCATATACGAAACATATAACAATGCTCTCGGCCAACAGCAAAACCCTGTAGCCGTACCTGTTAATTATGTGAAAAA
>JAQUYF010000076.1:4826-9130 GCA_028691975.1 Bacteroidales bacterium
TCGGTAAGCAAATGCGTGGGCACAACTCTCTCCTTTTTACAACTTGTGGAAAAAGGCAAAGTTCGTCTGACTGATGATGTAAAGATGTATATTCCGGACTTCGCTCCATGGATTGATCCTGAAACCGGAGAAAAAGTGGACATACGCATCATAGATCTTATGACTCATACATCGGGCATAGCTCCTTACGTTGACATGATCGCCTTCACTCAAAGATTTGGAGAAGGCTGCCCTGATACCCTGATTCGCTTTATTGCCACAGAGGCTAAAAGAAACTTCAGGCCTACGACGGATTACATGTACAGCTGCCTTAACTTCATCACTGTTCAAAACATCCTGCAAAATGTGACCGGGGAGAAGCTTTGCGATTACGCTCAGAAAAACGTCTTTGATGCCCTCGGTTTGAAACATACTTGTTACAATCCCACAGGAGAGACTCTTGAGCTATGCGCTCCAACAGAAGTACAGGCAGACGGCCTTCCACTTGTCGGAAAGGTTCACGACCCGATTGCCCGCAGACTCAATCTCGGCAACTCCGGCAATGCAGGAGTTTTCTCAAATGCTGAAGATCTGTCTGTTATCGCTGCCGCTATCATGAATGGCGGAGCAGTTAACGGACACCGTATCTTGGGAGACCTTACCATTGAGAAGATGATCACGGTCCCTGAAGGCAATAATCCTGAAGTTGGAAGAGCTTTGGGCTGGGACAACAGAAGCGACGCCGCAGGTCTTAAAGGAGATCTGTTCAGTTCAACCCGTACAATTTGCCACACAGGATATACCGGTACCGCAATGGTTATGGATATGGATCAGAAAACAGCCGTTATCCTGCTGACACACCGTGTCCACCCTGAAGATAAGGGAGGTATAGGCCGATTGCGCGCCCTTGTCTCCAACATTGTTGCCGGATCCATCGAAAACGAATAATGAACGCTGCCGACAATATATTCATCACTTTAAATAAAGCAGACCTTTATACCGCAATAAAGGGAAAGAAGGTCTTTGCAATAATTGACAGGAACGTGGCAGACTACGTTCCAAAGGATATTGTCAGCCCTGAAAAATGCTACTATTTAACCTCCTCCGAGTCACGAAAGACAATTGAGGCGGTCGAAGATATATCTGAATTTCTAATTGAGCAGGGGGCTGACAGAGACTGCTTCCTGCTTGGTATCGGTGGAGGCATCACAACGGATATAGTCGGTTTTACGGCTGCCGTATATAAGAGAGGGGTCCACTTCGGACTGCTCCCAACTACCCTTTTAGCTCAAGTAGATGCAGCCATAGGAGGTAAAAACGGCATTAACGTGCAACACTATAAAAACATGCTCGGGACATTCAACACTCCGGACTTTGTAGTTATAAATCCAAAATATACCTTCACTTTGCCTGACGGAATCTGGCATTGCGGCCTTGCCGAAATGGTCAAGACATTCCTGATAGCGGATCGGGTACGCTACGACTTTGTGGTTGCACAATATCCCGATTTTCGTGAGAACGAAAGGGTGCTGACAAGACTTATCTTTGAGTCGGTCAGGATAAAAACCGATATCGTACACCGCGATCCGCACGAAGAGGGAGAGAGACGAAAGCTCAATTTAGGCCACACGTTCGGACATGCCATTGAAAAGTGTGACCGCACCGTGATGCATGGAGAAGCTGTTTCTATCGGTATCATAATTGCGGCAAAGATCTCTCAGCGCCTGGGACTCCTTTCCCCTCAGGACTTGACCCGGCTAATTAAAGACTTCCAAAAAATGCACCTCCCCGTTGTATCCCCCATTCCTGCAAGGGCATTATTTGACGCAGTCTCAAAGGACAAAAAAGTATTCGACAACAAAATAAAATTCATACTGCTCACCTCTATCGGATCGGTCAGGATAGAAGAGCTTGAATTGGAACAATTACGTCATTTGGTAGATGATCTATAGAATGTATGGGACAAGTCTGCTATAGTTTGCAAAAATGTGAAGTACCGGAAGACCTGACGTATTTCAGATCTTTCCTACGTCTTTTTCCCGAAGCAACGATAGAGATTCGTTTCGACAAGGTGAACCTGGACATATTCAGCTTTACGGATTTCGTCTTAGACAAGCCACGTGCCCCTATCATCTCAACATTCCGCATCACATCTGACAACAGGACCTCCACGGCTGTAGAACTGCTTTCTCGTGCCATTTCCGAAGGGAGTGAATACATCGATCTGGATATTTCGTTTCCTGAGCAGCAGCAAAAATGGCTCATCTCTCTTGCAATGAATTACGGTTGTAAAGTGATCCTTTCCTACCACAATGCCACATCAACCGACTCTCTTCCAAAACTGAAATCTATCGCAAACGCAGCTTACGCAAGAGGAGCCGACATTGTAAAAATTGTCACTACAGCCACCTGTAAAGAGGATGCCGACAGAGTGCTCTCTCTGTACAAAAGTTACCGTCCTGACACCCTGATCGCTTTTGCCATGGGCAAAGAGGGTATCCGCTCGCGCTTTGATTCTTTTGAAATGGGATCACCTCTGCTTTACGTCGCTCCCACAAGAAAGGCTCATACCGCTTCCGGACAGCCTGCCTACTACGATATGCTACCCGGTAAAGAGACTCTTCTACAAGGTAAGGCAGAGATTCCCTCATCCAAAAGTTTCGCTCAAAGAGCCATATTCTTGGCTGCTCTGACTGACGGAACGTCAAAATTATACAATCTTACCCTCTGTGAAGACACCATGTCAGCCATTTCTCTTGCCAAACAGTTTGGTGCAGAAGTGGACTATTCACCCAAAGAAGGCACTCTAACCGTGACAGGACATCAAAATCTGGTAAAAAAGGGACTTGTGCTTAAAGAACCGTATCTCTTTGTGGGTGAATCGGGCCTGCTTGCCAGACTTTGCATCCCGCTTGCCGGTCTGACAACGAGTGTGGTTACTATCTCCGGAGAAAAAACCCTGCTGAAGAGAAAGATGGATCACAACTCCCTTGATCTTATGGATATCGGACTGTTTCCATGCTTTCGGCTGTCGTGCTACCTACCTGCCAATGTCATCGGAGAGATTAAGTGCAAGAAGTGCACCTTCTCGGGAAGTGACGGCTCACAACTGATCTCCGGATTGTTGATTGCACTTTCGCAATGTCGTCGCAAGAGCACTCTAAAGATAGTTTACCCGACCAGCGCACCCTATCTTGACTTGACGCAACATCTTCTTGCGTGCTTTGGTGTAACTCATATAGAGTGTGAAGACCCTGAAGATGATATTGAACGAGTATATCATATTGCCTCACGGCAACAATTAAAGCCCGTACTTGGAATAGAAGTGGAGCGAGACTGGAGTTCAGCGGCATTTTTGCTCGTCGCGGGAGCGTTGATGGGAGATGTCACAATTTCCGGCATGGATCCATTCTCTTTTCAAGCCGATATAGCCATACTTTCTATTTTGGAAAGTTGCCATGCAGACATCCATTATTCTCATGATCAACGCACTGTCAATGTGCGCAAATCACTACTTTCTCCTTTCGACTGTGATATCACCAACGCCCCTGACCTGTTTGCTCCATTAGTTCTGCTCGCACTTCGTGCAAATGGCATATCCGTCATTACAGGTATTGAGCGTCTCGCAAACAAGGAGAGCAATCGCGCACGGACTTTTCTCAGTGAATTTCGTAAACTCGGTGCGAAAGTTAAGATTAAAGAGGATGTTTTCATTATTGAGGGGAGCAAAGATAATAGTCTCCGCGGCGGGAAATGCTCTTCTCACGGAGACCACAGATTAGCTATGGCTCTTTCAATTGCCGCTCTGATAGCTGATAATCCTGTAGAAATTGACAAACTGGAGTGCATTAACAAGTCTTTTCCGGACTTTTTAAAGACGCTTGATGCATTAAAAACCGACAAAGGAGTATGAATCAATTCGGCGAAAACTTTAAAGTCACAATTTTCGGAGCATCACACGCTCCTAAGATGGGTGTTACAATAGAGGGTGTACCGTCGGGGATTCCTCTTGCTCCGGCTGATTTTCTCAGGGACATCATGCGGCGTAAAAGCGGCGCAAAAGGCACAACATCCCGTATCGAGGATGATATACCCACCCTGCAGAGCGGCCTTGACGGAGGATCTACCACAGGAGACACTGTTATCATCTACTTTGAAAACAAAAATATACGACCGGAAGATTATAATCAGTTTAAGAGCGTTCCCCGTCCCGGACATGCTGATTTTACGGCAGCCGTAAAATACCGTTCGTCACAAAAAGGGTTTGACAATACTCTCTTCATGGGAGGAGGTTTCTTTTCCGGCAGGATGACACTGCCACTCGT
>JAQUYF010000077.1 GCA_028691975.1 Bacteroidales bacterium
ACATCATCCGACATTTGCAATTCTTTACATCATATCGTTGTTTTGAAGAAATATAGTCCAGGTGGCCCTTTGAGCGTAGTCACCCATAAAGAAGACTTTGACATAAAGAATGGCCCAAATGATAATGTGCGGTTAATGAACATCATCCGACATTTGCAATTCTTTACATCATATCGTTGTTTTGAAGAAATATGGTCCAGGTGGCCCTTTGAGCGTAGTCACCCATAAAGAAGACTTTGACATAAAGAATGACGGTCTTGGTAACATGATAGTAATACGCATTATTCTAAATTATATGTTCTTTACCTTAATCCAGTCGTTATGAAGAGGTGATGTTGCGGAGGTGCTGATCCTATGCACGGCAACAACGTGCTGATAAACAAGCAATTGTGGCTGAGATGGCACTTGTAGGTGCTGCGCCATTGCCGATGAAATTTCGCTGAAATCACGTTGCCGGGAAATTATTGCAGAGACAGCTGTGACAAGAACTTACGTTGCTGTGCGTTATGGGTGTCGATGTTCCGGAGGATTGCCCTGATGAAATCACGTTGCCGGGCAATATGTTTGTCGATGTTGCCGGATACTGGCTCTGATGCGCTTAAATAACATGCTGATAAACAAGTAATTGTGGCTGAGATGGCACTTGTAGGTGCTGCGCCATTGCCGATGAAATTTCGCTGAAATCACGTTGCCGGGAAATTATTGCAGAGACAGCAGTGACAAGAAATCACGCTGGTGTTCTATTATTGCAGAGACAGCAGAGATAGTAGTGATAGCTGTGACAGCAATAAAAAAAGGTGAGCTGCCATACGCATTTAGTAGGCATCGCCAAACGCCCGAATACACACGTACACCAGCCCACCCGTAAGGTGAACCGGATACCGTGTATTGCAAAAAACTGGCGATTTTAACTAAATGGCATCCTAATATTTCAATTTGCCTGACAGCAGCACTATCATTGCATAGCCAGACACATCACACAAATCAGACACATAACACTGATCGTACACACCTCGGACTGATCATACTGATCCCATACAACTCACACAAATCAGACACATAACACCGATCACACTGATCGTACACACCTCGGACTGATCATACTGATCTCATACAACTCACACCAATCAGACACATCATACTGACCACACAACTTAGACTAATCATACCGATCACACTGACCACACTGATCATACTGACCACACTAATCATCCCGATCACACTAATCATCGATCACACAAATCACACTGAGTGTACAAAATTAACAATAAGAAACAACTTTTCCAAATAATGGGCCGCGGATGTATCAACCGATGCATCGCCCAAGAAGACCGATCCTACACAAACGCGACCCGCAAGTAAAACAATACAGGACGTGTCCGTGATTCATATCAGTAATTTGGCGATTATACTAAACAGACACACACCACCGATTCAACTAAACTACACGTAGTATATTGAACAACAGTGCGCTCAAAGATAATCATTTTTTTTGAAAAATACTACACGACATTCAACATTTATAGTTGTTTATAAACGCTTAAATAAGATTATATTCGATTTATTTTGCCATCTTTGCAATGGCTTAAACGCTACTGCATTTAGTCAGTGTATCGCCAAACACCCGATCTATAAGGGTGGTTAAGTATCTATTTTAGCCATCCTTATGGATTTTGGAATGCAGCAAACCGTTTTATTTTTGTGTTTAAGGAAAGAATGGCTACCTTAGTCGATTAAAACACATAATTTAGACTTATTTTATGAAACGTATTTTTCTTTTAGCTTCATTTTTGATACTGACTCTATCTGTATCTGCCCAAAAACCGCCGCTTGACCACTCCGTATATGATGGTTGGAAAAGTGTGGGAAGAGTAACCATTCCTAATGACGGAGAGTGGGCTTTCTATAACATTTCTCCGCAGGAGGGTGATGGCACACTAGAGATATATAACGTAAGGAGCGGCAAGGCTTACTCTGTGCCGCGTGCTACGGGCGCCATTCTGTCTCAGGACGGCACAAAGCTCGTCTTCAAGATCGCTCCGATGTTTCAGCAGACCAGAAAGGCCAAAATAGATAAGAAAAAACCTAATGAGATGCCAAAAGACACCCTGGCTGTCATGGATCTTGCTTCAGGTACTATTTCAAAGTTCCCTTTTTTGAAAGCATTCAAGGCAGGGGAGAAAATGGGCAGTTTCATCGCATTTCAGGAAGCTGAAAAGCCTGCTCCGAAAAAAGCACCGGAATCTAAATCCAAAGGTGAAAAACCTGAAATGGGAGCTGCAACTTCCACAGCCACTGCGAATAATCCGACGGCCTCTGCAGCTGCGGCGGGTGCGGGAAATTCTGCCAACAATGGTGGTACTGCCGGTGCGGGAATTTCTGCCAACAATGCTGGCGCAGGTGCTACTGCAGCGGGTGCGGGAAATTCTGCCGCCAATGGTGGTACTGCCGGTGCGGGAATTTCTGCCGCCAATGCAACTCCTGCAATTTACGCAACTCCTGCGGATGATGACCAGATGAGGCCAAGGGGAATGGAACTGAACGGGGCTTCTTCAGGGGATGCTTCCGACCTCTACATTCTCAACATCAAGACTTTGGCAATCGACACAATTAAGTGCGTCTCATCTTACTCTTTTGCAAAAGAGGCAGACAAACTTGCCTATATCACTAATCCCGGAAAGAAAGATTCAACCGTTTTAAGAGGTATTTTTCTATATGAGCCTGCACAAAAAGAGTCTACAACTCTGTTGACGGGAGAGAAAAAGTCAACCTTTGCAAGTTCGGTTTCGTTCAGCGAAGATGGCTCCAAACTCGCTTTCATGGCCAATATCGATACCACTCCTGATGCCAAGAAGATGATGAACATCTATCTCTACAACAACGGCCAAACCAGTATGATTGTTGCAAAAGATGCCGACGGTATACCTGCAGGATGGAAAATCAGCGACCAGAGAAGGGTTCAATTCTATAATAATGACAACTACATCACTTTCGGCACCTGCCCTGTTCCGAGAGAAAAGGACACCACTCTTGTGGACTTCGAACAGCCAAAGCTTGACATTTGGACATGGAACGAGGACGAACTCCCGACGGTACAGCTTTATAACCTTCAGAGAGACCGAAATAGGTCTTTTCTTGCAAAGTACGACCTCAAGGAAGGAAAAGTGATTCAACTCGCAGATGAGCAGATCCCTTCCGTTTCCATTGATGAAGATAATGTGCAAAACCTCATTTTGGCGGTAACCGATAAGCCCTACAAGATCAGGCAGCAGTGGGATGCAAGTCCACTTTCCGATATCTATCTGATATCTCTGCAAGACGGCAGCCGCACACTCTACGAAAAAGGTGCAACATATCAGTCAGGTATAAGTTCTCCGGACGGTGCCTATTATGTTACTTTCAACACTGAGGACAGAAATTGGTATATTATCACCATCGCAACAGGAGAAAAGAGGGAAATCTCTTCTTCTCTCGGAGTCCAATTTTGGGATGACGAAGTCGATACACCTTCATCTCCAAGACCTTACGGCTATCCGATATGGTTTGAAGGAAGTAAGGCATTTCTGCTGGCAGACAAATATGATATGTGGCAATTTGACCCGACAGGAAGTGTTGCCCCTTTCTGCATGACAGAAGGAGTCGGACGTTCTACAACGACACGCTACTCATATACAAGTCCTTACAACGAACCAGGGGCCGTTATGTTTCGCGCAAGCTCAATCAAACCGGACAAACCTGTCTATTTTACCACCTTCAACGAAGTAACTAAAGAAACCGGCATCTCCTGTAAAGATATTACCAAGAAGAAATCCAAGCTGACAAAGCTGACGGAAGGAAAGTACACATACGCCAACCTCGCCATCTCAGCCGGCAAAAAACCGTCCTATATCTATGTAAGAGGCAACTTTGAGGATGGATCAAACCTCTGGATGACAAAAGACAACTTCAAGACTCAAACACAGTTGAGTGATGCTAATCCTCAGCAAAAAGAGTATAATTGGGGCACTGTGGAGCTTGTTTCATGGACTACCAAGAAAGACAAGAAAGCTGAAGGGTTACTTTTTAAACCTGAAAATTTCGACCCTGCAAAGAAATATCCGGTAATGATATATTTCTATGAGAGAAATTCCGAGACCCTTTATGCTTCAAGAGTTCCGGCACCAAGCCGTTCAACTGTAAATATTCCATATTATGTTAGTAATGAATATATTGTATTTGTTCCGGATATTTATTACGAAATCGGTCATCCAGGTCAGAGCGCATTGGACTGTATTCTTCCGGCTTGCGACAAACTTTGTGAAAACCCTTGGTTTGACGGAGATAATATGGCCATTCAGGGGCAGAGTTGGGGAGGATATCAAGTTGCTTACATGATCACCCAGACAAACAGGTTTAAAGCGGCAGGAGCAGGAGCCCCTGTCTCCAATATGACAAGTGCCTACGGAGGAATCCGCTGGGAAAGCGGCAGAGTTCGCGAGTTTCAGTACGAACAGCAGCAGAGCCGTATCGGAAAAGACCTTTGGAGTGGCTTTGACTTATATGTCGAGAATTCTCCTGTATTCTTTGTACCAAATGTAACAACTCCTGTTCTGATTATGCACAACGATAATGACGGAGCAGTTCCATGGTGGCAAGGTATTGAATACTTCACCGCCCTTAAGCGCTGCGGCAAACAGGCGTGGATGCTGCAATACAACGGAGAGTCTCACAATTTAGTTGAGAGACGCAACTCTAAAGATCTGAGCATCAGACTTCAACAGTTCTTTGACCACTTCCTGAAAGGTGCTCCAATGCCTGTCTGGATGGCCGATGGAATTCCTGCTACACTTAAAGGCATAGATCTGGGCTACGAATTGAAATAATACTAAAACTTACATACATGAAGCGTTTATTAACACTGTTATTAATTATGACTGCTTTAACTTCTTGTAATCAAAAGCAGGACAAGACTCCGCTGATCGGCAAGAAAAATATCTCCGTTCTTGACGGAATCTTTACCCCGGAACTCATGCACAGCTTGGGTAAAATCTCTGACCCACAGGTCTCTCCTGATGGAACTAAAATTCTTTACGGAGTGTCATATACCTCTATCGAACAAAACAAGAGTAATCGCGAACTGTTCACCATGAACATTGACGGATCTGACAACAAACAGATAACCTTCACTCCTAAAAGTGAGTCCAATGCCCGCTGGATTGAAGGCGGTGCCAAAATTGCCTACCTGCACGGCGGCCAACTCTGGATCATGAACAGTGACGGAAGTTCTCCCAAAAAGGTGAGCAACATTGAGAACGGCATATCGGAATTCAAGTTCTCTCCGGACGAAACAAAAGTGCTTTATGTGGCTGATTTCAAGGTCAATAAAGCACCTACAGATGTATACCCGGATCTCGAGAAAGCCTCTGTACGCACTATTGACGGCATGATGTACCGTCACTGGGATCATTTTGTGGAGACTGTGCCTCATTCATACATTGCACCTTTTGACGGACACCTCGGAGCCTGCACGGATATCCTTAACGGTGAGCCGTTTGAGTTGCCGGCAGTCCCTTTCAGTGGTATTGAGCAACTTGACTGGAGCCCTGACGGACAGTACATTGTCTACTCCTGTCGTAAACTTGCAGGACGGGATTATGCTTTCTCCACCAACTCGGATATCTATCTCTACAACGTGGAAACAAAGGCTTGTGAGAATCTCTCCGAGGGCATGATGGGATATGACACGGATCCTGTATTTTCCCCTGACGGGAAATATGTCGCATGGCTGAGCATGGAAAGAGATGGTTATGAGGCGGATAAGGTTCGTCTTTTTGTCATCGACCTTGAGAATCGCGAACGTCGCGAATTGACTGAGACACACGAATTTAAGTACAATGTAGAGAGTCCTGTCTGGAAACCGGATTCTCAGGGATTGTACTTCAGCTCTCTTGTTGAAGGATTAAAAGAGATTTGGCAGATTGATCTGAACGGTCTATGCTCAAGAGTCACTCCTGAAAGAGAGATGTATGATTTTGGCGCAGCCGGCCCGGTAATATCAACAGCAGCGGATGGCAGTAAGAAGGTAGACAGGCTTATTACCACGAATACCTGTATGATGCGTCCTGCTGAAATTGTGTCTATCTCTACAGATAACGGAGCTTGGACTCAACTGACATTCGAAAACAAGGATATCCTGGATCAGATAGACGAGAGTCGTGTAGAAGAGAGATGGATTCCTACCACTGACGGCAAAAAAATGCTGACATGGGTGGTCTATCCTCCTCATTTTGACCCGGCTAAAGTATATCCTTCTATTTTACTGTGTCTTGGTGGCCCTCAGGGTACTTTGAGCCAGGGATGGTCTTACAGATGGAACTATAAACTGATGGCTTCACAAGGTTATATTGTCGTACTTCCCAACCGCCGAGGCACTACCGCATTCGGACAGGAATGGTGCGAACAGATATCGGGAGACTATATTGGTCAAAATATGAAAGACTACTTCTCTGCCGCAGATGCTCTTAAGGCTGAGCCTTATGTCGGCAAAATGGCCGCAGTAGGGGCAAGTTACGGTGGGTATTCCGTCTATTATTTAGCCGGCATTCACCAGGGCAGATTTTCCGCATTTATCGCCCACGCAGGTATCTTCAATCAGGAACAGATGTTTATGGATACTGAGGAGATGTGGTTCCCTAACTGGGACAACGGTGGCATAGCTCAGCCAAATGTACCGATGAGCGGAGCACCGTGGAGTAGCAATCCTGTAGCAAAGAGGCATTATGACAACTCTCCTCATAAACTGATTAAGAATTGGGACACCCCTATCCTGATCACCCACGGAGAGCTTGACTACAGAGTTCCCGTTGATCAGGGCATGGCTGCCTTCAATGCCGCTCAGATGATGGGTGTTCCTTCGAAAATGTTGCTCTTCCCTGATGAAAATCACTGGATATTGAAGCCGCAAAACTCCATCTTTTGGAATCGCGAATTCTTTGCATGGCTCAACAAATACACTAAATAATAATCACCGTCATGAAAAAAATCATACTATTGGCATCTCTGTTGATCACTGCTTCTGTATTCGGACAGACAATCGACAAAAATGTCTTGAAAGAGGTTCAGGATAGCTTTGTGAAAGATGCCGGCACAGTTGCCCTTCAAAACATCCTGACTAACGACAATAATATCAAGGCCAAAGCGTTAAGCCATGAAAGATACGGAACGGATCACTTCTTCAAATACAGAGTATCCGTAAGCGGCATCACCGACCAGAAAAGTAGTGGAAGATGCTGGATGTTCACTTCTATGAATGTACTTCGCCCTTCAGTGATGAAGCAGTTTGACATTTCATCATTCGACTTTTCTCACAACTACAGCTATTTCTGGGACCTTTTTGAGAAATCCAACTTGTTTCTGGAAAATATCATCGCCACTGCCGACAAAGACTTTGACGACAGAGAGGTTGTCACTTTCTTTAAATCACCGGTCGATGACGGAGGTGTATGGAACCTGTTTTACAACGTTGCCGAAAAATATGGCGTTGTTCCTCAATCTGTTATGCCGGAAACAGCACATTCTGACAACACTTCGCAAATGCTTGGAATCCTGAAAGAGAGACTTCGCACCGGAGGGTACAAGATCAGAGAAATGGCCGCTGCCGGAACAAAAGAAAAAGCCCTCAGAGCGGAAAAGGTAACCATCCTAAAAGACATCTATCGCGTTTTGGCACTTTGCCTCGGAGAGCCTCCGACAGAATTCACATGGAGATACAAGACCTCAAAAGGAGAGATAAAGACTCTAACTTCTACTCCTATAGCGTTCTATAAGAGCATTATTCCCGAAGGATACAATCCTGAGACCATGATCATGACAATGAATGATCCGACCAGAGAGTACTACAAAGTATATGAGATTGATAACTACCGCAATACGATAGAAGGTGTTAACTGGAAATATCTCAACCTTCCAAATGAAGAGTTGAAAGCATCGGCTCTATCCTCCATTAAGAATAACGAAGCCCTCTACGTCTCATGCGATGTAGGGAAGCAAAATGACGGCAAAGCAGGTATTTTGGACGTAAACAATTACGACTACGAAAGTCTGTTCGGAATCAAACTCAACATGGACAAAAAGGCCCGCATTCTGACTCGTCAGAGCGGCTCCTCTCATGCAATGCTGCTGATTGGCTGCGACACTGACGACAAAGATGTTCCTGTTAAATGGGAATTTGAGAACAGTTGGGGAGCTGCGGCAGGGCACAACGGTTATCTGACCTTCACCGACAAGTGGTTTGAAGAATACCTTTTCCGGATGGTCATAAACAGGCGTTATCTGAGTGAAAAAGCCATTAAAGCCCTTGACACCAAACCGATACAGCTTCCGGTCTGGGACTATATGTTCTAAGACACGCAGGACGCTGCGAAGCTGCGCGGTAGAGGGGAGCAGTGACTGCGCGGCTGCTGCGCGGCAGCTGGGCAACTGCGAGGCCACCAGCAAGCAGCCTACTGCGCGGCAGCTGAGGGAGCAGCCCCTGCGCGTCTGGGTTTTGTGCTCGTCAAAGAACAGCCCCTGCGCGTCTGGCTTTTGTGCAACTATTTGAAAATAAATATATTATACTGGCACAATTTTTACCTTATAAAAAATCGTCTCGATAACTATCTATAAATGAAAAACATACACAAAACCCAGACGCGCCATGATTGAAGCTATTGCTGTTATTCTCGGCATCGTCGGAATCATCGGTTGTTTATTGCCGGTACTGCCGGGTCCCCCCATCAGTTGGGCAGCCCTTTTGGTTCTCTACCTTTGGGGAAAAGACGAAATGTCAACCAAATTTTTAATTATTTGGCTGATTATCACCATAATAGTCACAATCTTGGACTACGTTGTGCCTGCGTATTTTACAAGAGTAACGGGCGGGTCAAAGGTAGCCGCCCGTGGTTCTCTTGCAGGAATGTTAATCGGCATACTATTTTTCCCTCCTTGGGGAATGATTATTGGAGCCTTTTTAGGTGCCCTGCTGGCTGAAGTGATATTCAACGGCAAAGAATTCAAAAAATCGATAAGACCCGCCTTGGGCTCATTTGTCGGCTTCTTTTGCGGCACTTTCCTGAAACTTGTTG
>JAQUYF010000010.1:0-31105 GCA_028691975.1 Bacteroidales bacterium
ATGCTGACTCGTGCGAGGCTAAGGAGAGCAGTGGGTCTTTGTCGGCTGCGGGAGTATCTTCGGTGCCGGAACAGTTACCTTCGTGCGAGGTTAATGATGGTAGTGAGCCTTTGTCAGTTTCTGGTGTGTTTCCGTTGCCGGAGTTGTCAACCCTTCAGCAAGAGGTGCTGGCTAAGGTTAAATCATATTTTTCGGAGAATAAACCTGTACTTCTGCATGGAGTTACCGGGTCCGGCAAAACGGAAATCTATATGCATTTGGCTAAGGAGGTGCTGCTTCGCGGTAAATCCGTGCTGTATATGGTGCCTGAGATCGCATTGTCTGCGCAGTTGAAGAGCCGTCTGGAAAACGTTTTTGGAGATAAACTGTTGATTTTCAATTCAAAGCAGACTGCTGTGCAGAGGAAAAAGGTCTTTGATGCACTAAAAAGCAGTAACGTGCCGGAAATAAGCGAAGACGCAGATGGGGGCTCACGGACTCTGGCAGTTTCAGCAAGATGCGAAACGTCAGAGTCAGCAAGATGCGAAACCGCAGGAGCCGTGCCACCGGAGTCAACAGGTCATATCATATTGGGCACGCGTTCGGCAGTACTTCTGCCATTTTCTGATTTGGGACTGGTAATAATAGACGAAGAGCACGATTCCTCATACAAACAGGCCGATCCTGCACCGCGTTACAACGGTCGTGATGCAGCCATGATGCTTGCCCGTCAGTGTGGGGCAAGTGTTATTATGGGGAGCGCAACTCCCTCATTTGAAGCGCAATACAATGTCTTGACAGGTAAATATGCACGAGTGGAATTGGGACAGAAGTTTTATGGCAATACCGAGCCGATAATCAAGATAATTGATACTAACAAGGCCTATAGACTTCATAATATGAAGGGGCCGTTTTCAATGCAATTAATAAATGAGATAAGAAAAACTGTGGATCGCGGCGAGCAGGTGATGATCTTCCGTTCGCGCAGAGCCTACTCCCCGATAGTACAGTGTTCCGAGTGTGGCGAGATACCCAAATGTCCCAAGTGCAATGTTAGTCTGAGCTATCACAAGTTCAACAACATGCTTGAATGTCACTATTGCGGCTATCGCAAAAAATACACCCCGTTATGTCCAAAGTGCGGAGAGCAGACGCTTGTCAACAAAGGTGCCGGGACGGAGAAGATCGAAGAGGAACTGAAAGAGTATTTTCCGGATATGGTGATAGAACGCTTTGATGCCGATACCACTGAAAGTAAAGTGAGAGAGCAGAAACTGCTGAAAGACTTTGCAGCAGGCAAAATCAATATTTTGGTTGGGACCCAGATGATTACTAAGGGTTTCGATTTCGACCGTCTGGCTCTTGTGGCTGTAATTCAGGCGGATTCACTCTTTTCAGTACAGGACTTCAGGGCTGATGAGCGTGCATATCAACTGCTCCAGCAACTTCGAGGTCGGGCAGGGCGTCGCGGAAAGCAGGGCATGATAATGATTCAGACTGCTCAGCCTGAGCATCCTGTTGTCATGCGATTAGTAGAGGAAAGTCACAGGATGGACCCTGATTACCCATGGAAAACAGAGGAAAAGTGTGCCCTTGAGGGAGATGACGGTTCGGGCTTAAAGGAGCGCGAGATATTTTGCTATCCTCCATACGTCAGACTGCTGCTGATATCAATAAAGGACAGGCAACAATGGCGTGTTCAAGCTGTAGCAAAAGATATGTTGACACTGTTTGCTCAATGCGGTATCAACAATCAGGTAGGACCGTTTGCTCCTGCTATCGAAAAAGTTAACGGCTATCATATCCTTCAGTATTGGGTTAAACTGCCTCGCAATGGCAGGTTGGGTACAATCAAACAAGCCCTGTCCAATGGGATAGAGCTTGTTAAATCCAAATACAACAACACCCCGACAATTGTCGTGGATGTAGATCCGTATTAATTCTTTTTGTATTCGCTGATTATCTGCAGAGCTTCTTCAGGAATATCCGTAGTTATGTAATCAACGCCAAGGTTGAGCATCTCCTTAATCTGCTCCGGACTGTTTACTGTCCACACATTGACACTCATTCCAAGTTTGTGGGCCTCTTTTACCCATTGAGGATTATCCGTAATAATTGAATGATGATAATCAATTCCGTCAATGCCCATCTCTTTCAACTCTGCAGGAGAAAGTTGGCCGCCGAGGTACTGTACCTCATTATCAGGCATCAGTCTGGCATATTCTTTACAGGCGTTAAGACTGAACGAAATAAAGACAATCTGCTTCTCAATTCCCATTTCCTTGATCATTGCTATGGATTGGTCGATTGCTATGCGTTCCAGTTCGCTGTCAGCATTCGTTTTCAGTTCAAATATCATCTTTAGATCAGGCAATTGCTTGCCGGCTTGAAGATAATCCCTCAAAAGGGGCAGTTTTTCACCGTTACTCAAAAGCGAATCCTTGATCAAATAGTAGGGAGTTTCACAAATCTTATAGCCTTTAAAAGTTGCGTCATGATTGACAACGAGTACGCTGTCAGGCGTAAGATTGACATCAAATTCGGATCCGTAAGTACCGATTCTGGCGGCATTTTGCAAGGAAGCGATGGAGTTTTGAGCAGATCCTTCGCAGCCCCAGAATCCTCTGTGTGCGATGACCTCTGTTTTCTGTTTACAATTACAACTGCTCAACAGGGGCAGTAACATGCAGCAAGCTGCAAATAGCAAAATAGTGCGTTTCATTTTATATTGATAATACCTTTGTCCGATAAAAAATTGTGCAAAAGTATAATATTTTTTTAAAATAATTTGCAAATTATAATTATTATAAATAATTTTGTGCCCTGAAAAAGGAAAAAGATGACACCACAAGTTAAAGAAACAAAAGAGATTCTTAAGAGTCACAATCTTAAATCAACTCCGCAGCGTGTTGTGATATACGAAGTTATGAAGAAACTTGGACATGCGTCCGCCGATACTATTTATCAAGAGATAAAGAGTCAGTTTCATACAATGACTGTGGCTACCGTTTACAATGTTTTGGACTCTTTTGTGGGTGCAGGTTTGCTTCATCGCCGTATGAGTTCCAATAACAAGATGTATTTCGACGTGAATACATACACTCACTGTCATCTTTACTCTCCCGAGACCAACGTTTATGTGGATTATGACGATTCTGAGCTGATCAGGATGGTCGGAGAGCATCTGAAGAAAAGGAAGATTACAAACTTTGAATTGACAGATATTGATATTCAATTAGTTGGAAATATTAAACAATCATAAAAAAATCATTATGGCTACATTAAAAGGAACAAAAACTGAACAGAATCTGCTAAAATCATTTGCAGGTGAGTCACAAGCACGTAACAGATACACTTTCTTTGCATCTGTCGCTAAAAAAGAAGGATTTGAACAGATCTCGGCTATATTTACCGAAACTGCAGAGCAGGAAAAAGAACATGCAAAGAAGTTCTTCAAATATCTTGAAGGAGGCTTTGTCGAAATTACAGCTACTTTCCCTGCAGGCGTTATTGCTACAACTGCCGAAAATCTGAAAGCAGCCGCAGCAGGTGAAAACGAAGAGTGGTCACTGCTTTATCCTGAATTTGCAAAAGTTGCTGAACAGGAGGGATTTACAGAGATTGCAAATACATTTAAAAAGATCTCACTGGTAGAGGCTGAGCATGAGGCTCGCTACAATAAGCTCTACAAGAATGTGGTAGAAGGTAAGGTATTTGAGAAAGACGAAGTCATTGAATGGCAATGCCGTAACTGTGGCTTTGTATTCAAGGGAAAGAAAGCTCCTGAGAAATGCCCTGCATGCCAGCATCCGCAGGCTTATTTTGAGGTAAAGAAAAACAACTATTAGTCAATAATTTGCTATTTTTGTGGTATGAAATATCAGCCTCAAAATAGCACATCATACGCACTTATCACCGGAGCTTCTTCCGGGATGGGTAGAGAATATGCCCGCCAGCTACATGCTTGCGGGCATAATTTGATTATTATCTCCAAGACCAAAGAGAAATTGGATTTAGTTGAGCAGGAGCTGCAGGCGAAAGAGCCGCATAAGGATGTTATTGCAATCTGCATGGATCTTTCTCAGCCCTCAGCAGCCGATCTCATCTATTCAATGGTGGGTGACAAACAGGTTGATATCCTGATCAACAATGCCGGTGTGATGGATTATACCGATTTTTTAAAAATGCCGGTGGACAGGGCTTCCGGTACTGTTATCTTACACAACTATACGTCGGTAAGATTATGCCATCTGTTTGGCAACAAGATGAAAGAGCGCGGCCACGGCTACATTTTAAACATCTCATCACTGGCGGCATGGCTATCCTATCCGGGACTTGCGGTCTATTCTGCCTCCAAGCGTTTTATCAAATCCTTTTCGCGATCTCTGCGCATAGAACTCAAGGGATCCGGAGTTTCCGTCACTACTGCATACTTCGGTGGCGTATCTACCGATCTTTTTCCACTGAGAGAAGATTTGCGCAGGCTTGCAATCCGCCTGCATATATTGATTACTGCGAAAAGAGCATCTCACATAGCTCTGAGAGCCATGTTTCATAAGAGGGCAGGTGTGATGCCCGGTGTTATCAACTGGATCGGCCTCCCGTTTTTGGTATTGGCACCCAACTGGCTGCTTAACATTCTCTACAAAAAAGTGTTGTTAGGTCTAAAAAAGTACTAATTTTGCGCCCGTTATGGCGCAGGACAATAAGAAAGAAAAGCAGCAGCAAATCAAGCAGAGGGTGATTTCGTCTGTCAAGGCGGTACTTCCGACCACCACCAAAACCTGTATTTGGATATTGAAAATTACCGTAGGAGTTTCATTCGGAATGATGCTCCTGAAGTATTTTAACATTTTGCCATGGATCTCTGATGCGGTAAGTCCTTTTTTTGAATATTTCGGATTGCCGGGGGAGGCTGCTTTGGCTTATGTTTCGGCCTACTTTGTAAATGTCTATTCTGCCATTGCCATTATCAGCACGCTGGATATGAGTCGAAGAGCAGTGACGATTCTTGCGGTTATGATCTTGTGTTCACATTCTATGGTCTTGGAAACGGCAGTGTTGAAGAAAACAGGTTCTTCCGGTGTGAGGATGGTTATTATCAGGACTTTGTCTGCTTTTATATTAGCTTTCGTCCTGAATCTTATTCTTCCCGAGAGTTCGGAAATTGTAACTGCGGGGAGCGCTCAGGGTGCTGCTCTCTCGTTTTGGGATACCTTGCTTGCGTGGCTTATTTCCACACTGAAGCTCTGCCTGATGATGATAGTGATCATATATGCTCTGAATATCATGCAGAGGTTACTCTCTGAGTTCGGAATAATGAGCTATGTCGCAAAATTCTTAAGTCCGGTTATGACATTTTTCGGATTGCCGAAAAAAACTGCTTTTTTGTGGCTGATTGCCAATATGGTGGGACTTGGTTATGGGGCTGCCGCTATGCTGGATGAAATTGCGGCCGGCAAGCTAAAAAAAGAGGAAGTGCAGTTGTTGAATAGTCATATATGTATATCCCACAGTAATTTGGAAGATTTATTGCTGCTTTCTGCCCTTGGGGCATGCTGGTGGGTTCTGTTGATTTCGAGGTGGGTAATGGCTATTATTCTTGTGTGGGAAAAGAGGTTGGAGTTTTTCATTCAAGATGCTAATTCAAGAAAAAAGCGTACATTTGCAAGTTAAAATTAATGATATGGGTACAGAAGAGGTTAAATGCTTGATTATTGGAAGCGGTCCTGCCGGTTATACTGCGGCTATATATGCATCTCGTGCAGGTTTATCACCTGTAGTCTATGAGGGTATGCAACGCGGCGGTCAATTGACGACTACGACACTGGTCGAGAATTTCCCCGGGTATCCTGATGGAGTTGATGCCAATAAGCTGATGGGAGACATGCGTTCTCAGGCTGAAAGGCTTGGTGCCGACATTAGAAGAGGAGAGGTTACGAAAGTTGATTTTTCTAAAAGACCGTTTGCGATTGAGATTGATGGAGAAACTGAGATTTTAGCTTATTCGGTTATAATCGCCACCGGAGCCACTGCTCGGTACCTTGGCCTGCCTTCCGAAGAGAAGTTTAAGGGAATGGGGGTTTCGGCCTGCGCAGTATGTGACGGTTTTTTCTACAGGGGCAAGGATGTCGCTGTAGTGGGAGGTGGAGATACTGCCTGTGAAGAGGCAACTTATTTGGCTTCGCTTTGCAAAAAAGTATATATGATTGTTCGCCGCAATGTATTGAGGGCTTCAGAGACCATGCAGCAGAGAGTATTCGATACCCCAAATATTGAGATTTTGTGGGAGTGTAATACGCAGGAGATTGTGGGGGATAATATGGGTGTTACGGGAGTAAAACTGCTTCACAGGGACGGTCAGATTGTAGAGAAGAGGATTGATGGTTTTTTTCTTGCCATAGGACATCATCCAAATACGGAAGTGTTCACCAAGTGGGTAGATGTGGATGGTGAAGGTTATATCGTTACAGAGGATAAAAGTTCCAAAACTAATATAGACGGAGTGTTTGCTGCGGGAGATGTGCAGGATACAAGCTACCGACAGGCTATTACAGCTGCAGCCGGTGGGTGCAGAGCTGCTATTGATGCGGAGAGATTTTTAGCTGAAAACAGATAATTGGCTTATTATTTGCCTATCCGTCTATGATTAATTTTTAATAAGATGCGTTTTAAACTATTTTTAATTTTACTACTGTCTCTTTTGACTTTTGCTTCATGTAAAACTCAGTATGACTTGATGCTTGAGAGCAATGACATCGACGCAAAGTACAAAACGGCTTTCCAACTCTTTGAAAACAAGAAGTATGCGAAAGCGGCGGAAATGTTTGAATCTCTTTCCGTAGCCACACGTGGTACGGCACAGGACGATACTGTTCAGTTTTATTGGGGATACAGCAATTATAAGTTCGGGGATTTCATGACGGCGGAGAGCAACCTGAATCAGTTTATTCAGACTTTTCCGGTTAGTCCTTTCACGGAATATGCACAATATCTGAGGATAGAGTGCCTCTACTACAATACCTATCGCTATGAGCTGGATCAGGTACCTACCTACAAGGCACTTGCCGTAATCAATGCTTTCATTAGAGAAAATCCAAAGTCGGAGCATATCGACAGGTGTAAGGAGATGGTGGACGAGTTAAACAACAGATTGGAAATGAAAGCATACAAGTCAGCTTATCTTTACTACCACATGGAGGATTATCTGGCTGCACATTATGCTCTTAAAAATGTTTTGAAAGATAACGCCGACAACCGTTATCGTGAGGAGATACTCTACTATACGGCCATGTCAGCCTACAAATACGCAAATTTGAGTGTTGAGGCCAAGAAAAAAGAGCGATTTATGACTTTCCTCGATGATTATTTGAACGTTGTGAGCGAGTATCCGGAGACTCAGTACAGGAAAGAGCTTGACGGCCTGTATGCCAAAGCGCAGAAATATTTAAAAAAAGAATAGATAATGGAGAATTCAAAACAACAAGTGGTGACTAACACTATCACCAGAGAGCTAAAGGATATAGCTGCTCCAACAGGCAATGTTTACGAATCGACAATGATTATTGCCAAGAGAGCAAATCAGATAGCTGCGGAGATCAAACAAGAATTGAGTCATAAACTTGAAGAGTTTTCAAATTATGCCGATACTCTTGAAGAGACATTTGAAAACAGAGAACAAATCGAGATTTCACGTTATTACGAAAGATTACCAAAACCGACTCTTACAGCTATTAAAGAATTTGAAGAGGGTAAGATTTACTACAGAAAGGCTGAAGAATAGGTGATTTTCGGCAATAATGCTCAAAAGACTGACCATACAGAATTATGCACTGATTGATTCCCTTGATATTTCATTTCCGGGGAATCTTGTCATAATTACGGGTGAAACAGGCGCCGGCAAATCTATTTTGCTCGGCGCATTGTCACTTCTTTTGGGGATGAAGGCCGATGTAACGGCACTAAGCAACAAGGAGAGAAATTGTGTGGTTGAGGCTGAATTTATCACTGACGGTCATGAAAAAATACTTCGCAGGGTTGTCTCACCTCAGGGACGTTCACGTGTCTTCCTTGATGACGAACCTGTGGGCATGGATGAGTTGAAAGAGATCTCTTCAGGCCTGATTGATATTCACGCTCAGCATCAGCAGTTGCTGCTTGCAGACAAAAAATTTCAGATGCAGGTGCTTGACAATTTCGCCGGCATTGCATCAGATGTCGAGTCATACGCATCCGATTATAATCGGTACGTATCCTTGGCAAAGGAGCTGAAGGTTTTGGACGATAAGATATCTCAGGATGAAAAAGAGAGGGAATATCTTGAGTTTCAATATCAGCAGTTAAGTGAGGCCAAATTGATTGACGGAGAGTGTGAGGAGTTGGAGGCTGAACAGGGACAATTGTCGCACAGTGAAGAGATTAAGGAGGCTATCTTCCGCATTGGAGAGCTTTTCAACGGGGATGAAGAGGACTCAGTTAATTTGAAATTAAAGGAGATGGAGGCGCTGCTCGAGAAGTTGAGCGGCTTCATTCCGAGTTTTGCGGAGTTGTTTTCAAGACTTTCTTCTGCACGCATTGAGTTGAAAGATGTAGAGCAGGAGGTCTCAAATGCAGGTGAGAAGATAACTTATTCTCCTGAACGGTTGGCGTTTGTGGATGAAAGGCTCGCCTTGATATATGATTTGCTTCGCAAGCACGGTGCTTCTAAAGTAAGCGAACTTATAGCTTACAGAGATGATGTTTCGGATAAGCTGGGTAAAGGTGTTGATCTTATCAATGAGAAAGAGACCATTCATAAGCAGTTGGATGCTCAGAAGCAAAAATGTGCCGAGGCTGCGGATCTGATTAGAAGTAAGAGACTTGCAGCTGCACCAAGGCTTTCCGATACCCTTCAGGAGGCAATCAGGGCACTTGAAATGCCTTTGGCTCAGTTTGAAGTACGGGTTGAAGAGTTGCCGCAGTGGGGCAGAGACGGGAAGGATGATGTGCAGTTTTATTTTTCTGCCAACGGCGGAATAGCGCTCAAGGAGCTTGCCAAGTGCGCATCAGGTGGTGAGCTGTCACGCATCATGCTTTGTATCAAGGCTTTGATGGCGAAATATGTAGGCATGCCGACTATGATTTTTGATGAAATTGATACCGGAGTCAGTGGCAGTATTGCCGACAAAATGGGCGATTTAGTGGGAGAGATGGGGCGCAATATGCAAGTGTTTGCCATCACACATTTACCGCAGGTGGCAAGTAAAGGTAATGCTCATTATCTTGTATATAAAGAACTTAATGACAATCATGAGGCTTGTACAAAGATAAGAAAGATAGACGGGAAGGAGAGGGTGCTGGAGATAGCACGTATGCTGAGCGGAGCTACGCTGACTGAAGAGGCTGTAGCTAATGCGAAGGTATTATTGAGAGAAAATTAATACAAAATTAAATATTCCAACTATGAGAGTAATTATTGAAGAATCGTATGGTAAGATGTCACAATGGGCTGCGGCTTACATTGTCAGGAAAATCAATGATTTTGCACCAACTCCTGATAAGCCGTTTGTGCTCGGCCTGCCTACCGGTTCAACTCCTATCGGCACATACAAAGAGCTGATTCATTTTTACAAGACAGGTAAAGTCTCTTTCCAGAATGTTGTAACCTTTAATATGGATGAATATATCGGCATTCCTGAAGAACATCCGGAGAGTTACCATACATTTATGTGGAGCCACTTTTTCTCACATATCGATATTAAGAAGGAGAATGTAAACATACTGAATGGAAATGCTCCCGATCTTGCAGCCGAATGCCAGAGATATGAGGAGAAGATCGCCTCTTACGGCGGAATCAACCTGTTTATGGGAGGTATCGGTCCTGACGGTCACATAGCCTTTAATGAACCGGGATCGTCACTTACTTCACGTACCAGAGTTAAATCTTTGACTACCGATACAATTATAGCTAATTCGAGGTTTTTTGACCAGGATATCAATAAAGTGCCTAAAACAGCCCTTACAGTCGGAGTGGGTACAGTAATGGATGCCGAAGAGGTATTGATCCTTGCAAACGGCCATAACAAGGCAAGAGCCCTGGTTCATGCCGTTGAGGGAGCTGTCAATCACATGTGGACCATATCCGTACTTCAAATGCACCGTAAGGGGATTATCGTATGCGATGATGCCGCTACAGTCGAAATGAAAGTTGGTACAGTTAACTATTTTAAGGACATTGAGAAGAAAAATCTGGATCCGACCACTTTGATGTAGTCGGAATTCTGTGCTAAAGATATAAAATTGAAACGCCGGTAACCCCGGCGTTTCTGTTTTTTATTGTACGGAGATTGTATATTTTTCCGGAATGTATTCAATATCCTTGGTAGCGCGATTGCTGTAGCCGCCATTTTCAGACATCCTGTCAAACTTGAAGTCGCATTGAATCATATTCATCGGGTAGAATGAGATATATTCCATAAAGTCGTTGCCCATATCTTTCAATGCACTCAGGAAATATTTAAAGATATCATATCCCTGAAATGCAAATTGTGACGGCTCTGTATGAAACAGCGAACGGTATTGGAGTACAAAGCGTTTTGCCTCTGCCGAAGAGTAATCCACATAATATGGAGCACTGATGTGCAGATTCAGGTCATATAAAAACTTCGTATCAATAGTTTCAAAACTGCGAATCTTATTGCTGCCGTAGAGTCGAACCGGTATTTTTGCGAGATGGAGCAATTGCATATTTCTCACGACATCGGAGGCAAAAGCCTCATCTTCCGAAGCAACAATCACTTCGTGTGTTACGTTACGCTTCATCACTCTTTTAAGAGAGTCAGTGATGACACGTCCTCTGGTGATTTTATAGCTTATTGCATTATATTTAATTCCATTGTTGTCCAACAGGGCCTTAATGGATTGAAGATATGCACGGTCGGCTGAGTCGGAGCCGTAGAAGATAGTCACCTGATCGGAGTGACCGTGTTGAATGTTGTTTACCAAATTGGACATCTGAACAAGCTGAGATGCCGGTACGTGGAAAAAGTAAGGGTTGTCAATGCCAAGAGTATCGGCTTTGTGATCCAATGGAGAGACAAACGGGATTCTGTGACTCTTGCAGTATTCCGAGAATAAAGGTATATCCTGAGGATCAACAGGTCCAATGACTAAATTACTTTTTTTAAGCAGCTCATTTTCAAGGATTTCTCCTTTCCATGAGTAACTTGACAGATCTATTGTGTTCAAATTAATGCTTAATCCCCTTTCTTTCAGCTCGTTAATAGCCATAAGGGCACCACTGTAAAAGTCGAAGTAGTTGTCAGAAGGGTTAGAAGACTGAGAATTGAATGGAAGTATAAGTGTCACGGTTGCAGGGTTGTCTTCCGTGAAATGCTTTATTGTCTTTAGATGGTTAATCTTTGCAGTAGCCTCCTTTGCGGAGATTTTCTTGTGTTCGTACTGCTCTACCACAATGTTACTGATCTCTTCCTCGTCAGGTTGAGTGATCTCCTCCTTTTTCTGTTCAGCTACAATCTGCTCACCCTCATTTGGGATTTTCAAGATCTGTCTTGAGTGCAACTCTGTATCGGTAAGTCCGTTCAATATCACAATTGACTCTTCGGATACTTTGTATTTCTTGGCAATAGATCTTAGAGATTCATACCACCTGACTCGGTGAGTGCGGTACTGCGTCTCATCGGGAGCAACCGTACGGTCTTCCGCTCTAAGTTGTTCGTTTGTCTTTTCCGTGGAGACTTTATCTGCCTGATCTTTCTTTTCAACTACAGGGATAAACAGGATATTACCTGCCTTCAGACCATCTTTCAGCGAAGAATTGGCCTTTAACAGCTCTTCTGTGCTGACTCCGTATGCTTTACATATAGAATAGACGGTTTGATGCGCCTGTACTTTGTGCACATAGTAAATAACTCCGTTGATATTCGCCTTTTCGGTAGAAACTTCAACTTTGACCGGTTCAGTGGTTTGTGCAAAGACTTGCGGTGCAAGTAGCACCATCAACAATATTATCAATAATCTTTTCATATCTACAATTCCAGTCTGGCTAACATATTTTTCACATTTCCCTCAATCCTGTCGTAAATATCACCGTAATCTTCCTTCTCAAATTTCTTGCCCGTAATCTTTTCGTACAATTCAATATATCTGTCGGAGATAATATTGATTCTCTCTTCGGTCATCTCAGGTATTGTCTCTCCCGCTTTTCCGCTGAAATGATTGTCCATAAGCCATTCACGTACAAACTCTTTAGAGAGCTGGCGCTGTTGCAGGCCCTTATCAAACAGCTCTTGATAGGTGTTGGCATAAAAGTATCTTGATGAGTCCGGAGTGTGAATTTCGTCAATCAGATAGATCTCACCATTTCTTTTTCCGAACTCATACTTTGTGTCAACGAGTATCAGACCGTGAGATCCGGCAATTTCGCATCCTCTTTGGTAGAGTTCCAAAGTGATACGTTCCATCTCGCTGTAATCCCTTTCGGAAATAAGTCCCCGCGATATAATCTCTTCGCGGCTGATATCTTCATCGTGCGAGCCAACTTCAGCTTTTGTGGTCGGTGTGATGATCGGGGTTTCAAATTTTTGATGCTCCTTCATTCCCTCGGGAATATGCACTCCGCAAATCTGTCTTGCGCCGGATTTGTAAGCTCTCCACGAACTTCCGGTTAGATAACCGCGCACAATCATTTCCACCGGCATAGAATCGCATTTGTAGCCTACCGTAACCATCGGATCGGGTGAAGCTATTTTCCAGTTCTTAACGATGTCGGAAGTTAAATCCAAAAATGATGATGCAATCTGATTTAATACCTGTCCCTTGTATGGAATGCCTTTTGGAAGAACGACATCAAAGGCGGAAATTCTGTCCGTGGCAACCATTACCAAATAATTGTCGGCAATGGTATATACATCTCTAACCTTGCCGATATACTTGGCGGTAAGGTGTCCAAAATCAAATTCTGTGCGTGTAATAGCATTCATAATATGGTGATTTATAAAACGATATGCCGTACCAGTTTAGCTTTTGACTACACTTGATACGGCAACATCTTTTAATAGTCGAAATTATTTTTTGTTTCGAACCTTAATGTATTCTTCGTTAAGACCGTTAACAATATCTTGAGTGATGTCCAAAGCGGAACTGCCGATAATCACACTGTTGGTAGCTGCACTTGTGGTAAGAATCATAGCAAAGTTATGATCTTCATTGTATGTGGCAAGATATGTATGGATCGCGTCCATAACTGTATTGTTAAGAACATACTCTTCTTCCTGAAGTTCCTGCTGTTTCTGATTTGCCAGGTTTTGCAACTCCTGTTGACGTTGTAAAAGAGCATTTTGCTGCTGCTCAGCAACAGAACGGGTTAACAGTCCTTTATTGAGTTGGTTTTCAAAAGCTTTGCCGTCACTTTCAAGTTTCCTGCCTTTCTTTTGGAGGTCATCCTGGATAGACTGAGCCTTGCTTTCAAAAGCAGAGCGCAAATCATTGTACATATCGTACTGAAGGATCAAAGTATCGATTTGAATATAAACAATGTCACCTGCAACGGCTGCAGTACCCTCTACGGTAGCGTCACTTTTGTGAGTTTTGCTTTTGCATGGGCCGACTAACAGTAGGACCAAAGCAGCTGCAGAGATAACAATTGCCGCGATGCTTAGAATAAGAGATGTCTTTTTCATTTTTTTGTATAAAGATTTATTAATAAATAGTCGTATAATCATGCAAATATAGTTAAAAATTATTTAACTCTCTCTAAATATGCCTGAATAGTATCGTGCAAACCGAGATAAAGCGCGTCGCAGATCAATGCATGGCCGATTGATACTTCCAAAAGTCCGGGAATTGTCTCATGAAAGTATTTTAAATTGTCCAGGTTCAGATCGTGTCCGGCATTAATGCCAAGCCCGCATTTGAGTGCCTCGTCAGCAGCCTTGAAGTAAGGTTCTATGGCTTTTTCTCTGTTTTCATGATAATTGTGCGCGTAAGATTCCGTATAGAGTTCAATCCTCTTGCATCCGGTTTCGGAGGCATATTGTATCATTTCAATTACGGGATCCACAAAGATAGATGTCCTTATACCTTCATTATTGAAGATTGAGCAGATCCCTTTCAAATATTCCAGATTTTTCTTGGTGTCCCACCCCGCATTGGAGGTCAGTACGTCGTGGGCATCAGGAACCAGAGTGACCTGAGCAGGATGTACGTGCAGCACAAGATTGATAAATGAGTCCACAGGGTTACCTTCGATATTGAATTCTGTGGTAAGAATAGGTTTGAGTGAAGTCACATCATCATATTTAATATGCCTTCCATCAGGCCGCGGGTGTACGGTAATTCCCTGGGCACCAAACTTTTCACAGTCAAGCGCTACTTTTAGTACATCCGGCATATTGCCGCCTCTCGCATTGCGAATTGTCGCAACTTTATTGATATTTACACTTAATTTTGTCATAACTTTAGAACCTAAATTAAATATTTTTAGCAAAATTGCGCATTTAATGGTACATTTGAAAATTAAAGATTAAAATTGAGGATGAATTTTATTGCAATACTGGGGCGAAGGATGGATGACGAGAGCATTCCAAAGATGTTGGTGCTTGTACGTGAGCTTTCAAGAAGAGGGGCCAGGCTCTGCTATCTGAACCGTTTTTACAGATATATCACGCAAGACAAGCTAATTGAGCTTCCGAAAGGACCTGTGTTTTCTTCCTATGAGGATTTGCCGGAAGGAATTGACCTGTTTCTCTCACTCGGAGGGGACGGCTCTTTTTTAAACTCCATGACATACGTGAGAAAGAGGGGAATCCCCGTTGCCGGCATCAATTTCGGCAGACTCGGCTTTCTTACTACCGCCAAGGCTGGAAATGAGATACCAAAGTGGATAGATGATCTGCTTGAGGGCAGGTACTCAATACAGGAAAGAGATATGCTTAAGGTACAGGCACTTTCCATGCCTGAATGGTTTTACCCGTATTCGGTAAATGAGATTTCCATCCAAAGAAAGGATCCGGAAATGGTGGGTATCGAGATGCGGATTGACGGCAGGGAACTTCCCCTGTTCTGGGCGGACGGAGTTGTTATTTCCACTCCGACAGGCAGTACCGCATACTCGCTGAGCGTCGGCGGGCCGATAGTGATGCCCGACTCCAAAGTGCTTGTGATGGCTCCTATTGCCCCACACAACCTAAATGTGAGGCCGCTTGTCATGCCTATTGATGCCAAGTTGGAAATAGTAATTCACTCGAGACGTGCAAGCGCCATATTGTCGGTGGACAACCGCTCATTTGAAGTGCGCTGTGGCGAGACTGTTTGCGTCACAAAGGGAGAGTACCCTTTCAAATATGTCTCCCTATACGATGACAACTTTATTAATGCCCTTAAAAACAAGTTGCTGTGGGGAGAAGACAAGAGAAATAATACTGATATATAATGGGAGAAATACCGACTCATGTAGCCATAATAATGGATGGCAATGGCCGCTGGGCCAAAAAGCAGGGACAAGAACGCCTTTTCGGACACAACGTCGGTACCGAGAGCGTCAGGGTCTGCAGTGAATTTGCCGTTGAAAAGGGGATTAAATATCTGAGTCTTTTCGCATTTTCGGAGGAAAACTGGAACAGGCCCAAAGAGGAGATAGACGGTTTGATGGAGTTAATGATGCAATCTATCGCGAATGAGAAGGAGACTTATCGAAAAAACAACATCAGATTCAGGGTGATCGGAGAGCGTAGAAAGTTATCCGATACATTGCTCAAGTCAATAGATGAAGCAGAGCATGAGACTGCCGATAATAGCGGATTGAATCTTCTGGTTTTTCTAAATTACAGCGGAAAGTGGGATATTTTACAGGCAGCCTCCCGTTACAGTAAAGATGCTCTTACCGCACAGAGAGAGGGAAAGCAGGCAGAGCCGCTTACTTACGGATTATTCGATGGATATTTAAGTACTTGCGGGATTCCTGATCCTGATCTGCTGATTCGCACGAGCGGAGAGCAACGGATCAGCAACTTTATGCTTTGGCAGTGCGCCTATACTGAATTTTATTACACGGATGTACTTTGGCCTGATTTTCGCAAAACTGATTTCAACCTTGCGTTGGAAAGCTTTAATAAGAGAGAAAGACGTTATGGTAAAATAAAATAAAACATTACCTTTGCACACTTATTCACAAACTGATTGATGAGACCTTTTAAATCGCTTTTGATTTTATTTCTTTTGTTGCCTTCCATATTAAAGGCTCAAGATGTCGAAAAAAAACAGCCAATAGAGATTGACTACAACAGCCCTAAAACCTATATCATAGGCGGCATTAAAGTTGACGGGATAAAGTATCTTAATGCCAATCAAATTATTTCCGTAACAGGGCTGAGAGAGGGTGATTCCGTTACCATTCCGAGTGAAGCCCTTTCCTCTACATTAAAACGAATCTGGCTTCAAAAAGCATTTTCAAGCGTCGGACTTTACGTAGATTCGCTCTCTGCTGCAAAAGATACTGCATTTTTGAGATTGGAACTGGTAGAGAGGCCGAGAGTTATCAGATGGGATTTTCAGGGGGTTAAAAGCGGGGAGAGAGACGATCTCAAAGAGAAGCTCAATCTCAGACGAGGCGGTGAGTTGTCAGAGTATGTGAAAAGTTCTTCCACAAAAGTAATTAAGGATTACTACAAAGAAAAAGGCTTTTTGAATGTACAGGTAGATGTTTTGGAGACCAATGACTCGATCATTAAAAATGCCGTCAAGGTGGTCTTTGATGTAAAGAAAGGGGCAAAAGTCAAAGTAAAGACCATAACTTATGAGGGGGCGGGAGAGATCACAAAGTTTAAACTTGACAAGTCCATGAAGAAGACCAAGGATATGAAGTGGTACAACTTCTTCTCTTCCAAGAAGTTTAACGAAAGTGAATATGAAAAGGACAAGCAGTCCTTACTTGATGTCTTCAACGAAGCAGGTTATCGGGATGCAAGGATTTTACAGGATTCCATATATACGATAACGGATGGCCGAATAGGAATAAAGTTTAAATTTGATCAGGGACAGCGTTACTATTTTAGAAATATTACATGGACGGGTAATTCAGAATACACAGCAGAGGAGTTGAATTCCGTATTGGGAATTGAAAAGGGATCCATTTATGATGTTATCTCCATGCAGGAGAGGCTTTTCGGTGGTGCCAAGGAGGGAGAAATGAATATTTCCAAGCTCTACAGGGATCAGGGATACCTCTTCTTCAATGTGGTGCCTGTCGAGTTGAATATCGATGGAGACTCTGTTGACGTTGAGATGCGTATGGTTGAGGGGAAGCCTGCCACATTTAACAATATCATTGTTAACGGCAATACTATTACCAATGACAAAGTAGTTCGTCGTGCCGTATTTACGCGCCCGGGCTACCTGTTCCGCCAGACTGATTTTGAGCGTTCTATCCGTGAGATAGCCTCTATGGGGCACTTTGACCCTGAAGTTGCGGCAGATCCGAACAAGGGGTACAATCTTATCCCTAATCCAATGGACAATACGGTGGATATTGCATATAATGTTGAGGAGAAAGCCAACAGCCAGTTGGAGCTTTCCGGAGGTTGGGGGGCAAATACATTTGTGGGTACTGTCGGAGTAAGTTTTAATAACTTCTCTACTCACAATTTCTTTAAGAAAGAGGCTTGGAGGCCGGTTCCGCTTGGAGATGCACAGACCCTTTCGATCAGATTTCAGACCAATGGTTCATACTATACAGCGCTGACTGCCAACTTCGTAGAGCCTTGGCTGACAGGCAAGAAACCTACTTCTTTAAATATTTCAGCTTACTTTACAAGACAAACCAATTCATACTCAACCTATTATTATCAGGTATTGAACGATGACGAATATATGGAAATTTTCGGTGCGGCTATCGGTCTCGGTACCCGTCTAAAATGGCCTGACAACTACTTTGTACTGTATAATCAGTTGGGATGGCAGTCCTACAAACTGCAGGATTGGTCCTATAATTTCATCTTCAAGACAGGTTTGTCACACAATATCAGCTGGACAACGACTTTGTCGCGTAACTCTACCGACCAGTCAATCTATCCGCGTTCGGGAGCCGACCTGTCGATGTCTATTCAGCTGACGCCTCCGTTCTCTCTTTTCCGTGACAGAAGCATCGACTACAACAGTTTGACGGTGCAGGAGCATTACAACTGGATAGAATATCACAAATGGACATTCAAGGGTACGCTGTACACCAAGTTGATAGGTGATTTGGTCCTGATGACAAGAGCTCAGTTCGGCTATCTCGGATTTTACAATAAGAAATGGGGTTATTCACCGTTTGAAGGCTTCATTTTGGGAGGAGACGGTATGTCAGGCTACAATACCTACGGTTCGGAGGTTATAGGTCTGAGAGGTTATGAAAATTATTCACTTACCCCGTATATCAACAGTGCATACGCAGGTAATGTATATGATAAGTTTACGGTAGAACTCAGATACCCTGTCGTCCTGCAGCCTTCTTCAACGATTTTTGCCCTTGTTTTCCTTGAAGGTGGTAACTGCTGGTCAGATATCAGAGATTTCAATCCGTTCCAGATTAAACGTTCCGCAGGTGTAGGCCTGAGAGTTTATTTGCCTGTTGTCGGAATGTTGGGTATTGACTGGGGCTATGGATTCGATGCTGATGCAGGTGCCGATAAGGGGCAGTTCCACTTCGTTATAGGTCAACAATTTTAACAACTAAATTACGAGTAATCATGAAAAGAATTTTAATTGCATTATCGCTCTGTTTTATAAGTGTTGTCTCATTAAATGCACAAAAAATAGGATACATCAATACAGAGTTAATACTTAATGAAATACCTGAATATCAGGCAGCTCAGCAGCAACTTAACGATCTGGCCGATAAGTATAAGGCGGCTATTGAGACGGAAGTCGGGAGAATAGATGTGCTTTACAACAGTTATCAGTCTCAAAAGTCATCCATGTCATCATCTCAGAGAGCCACCATGGAGAACGAAATTATCTCTAAGGAGAAAGTCGTCAAAGAGAAGCAGAAAATCTATTTCGGAGAAGACGGTCTCATGGCGAAGAAGTCTGAAGAGTTGATTTCACCTGTTCAAAAGCGAGTGGATGCGGCAATAGCAGCTGTTGCAGCACAAGACGATTACAGCATCATTATTGATCTGGCGGCAACATCTGGCGTTGTCTATAAAAATCCGAAATGTGATTTGACACAACAAGTGATAAATATTTTAAAAACTACAATTAAATAAACGTATGAAAAGACTAACACTATTATTTTTTATTTTGGCGAGCTTTGGTATTTCTGCCGGTGCTCAATCATTTAAAGTAGGGCATATCAATACTCAGGAGCTGGTATCTCTTATGTCGGAGATGGATTCGGCAAGGATTAAACTTGAAGTTTACAGGGCTGATCTTGTTGAAGCCATGGATGCCATGCAGAATGAGTACAATACCAAATATACTGAATACAATCGTAAAAAGGATACATGGACAGCAGTTGTAAGAACTTCAAAAGAAGAAGAGATTCAGGGCTTAATCCAGCGCATTCAGCAGTTTGAGCAAACTGCTCAGCAGGATATGCAAAATCAGCAGCAGCTCTTGATGTCACCTGTATATGAGAAAGCACAGTTGGCTATCAACAAGGTTGCTAAAGAGCAAGGTCTTTCTTACGTATTTGACATTTCATCTGGAGCTATTATCTTCATGGGTGAAGGTACTCTTGATTTGCTTCCTTTGGCTAAGGCTGAATTGAAGATACCTGCAGAAAAAGTTGCTCCTACTCAATTAGCACAGGACGGAGCCGCTAAATAATTTGTACCTAATAGATTATATAGGGTTGCGCTTCTTTTGGGAAGCGTAGCCTTTTTGTTTTTTAGTTAAAAAAGCAAAAAGATTAAAAATTTTAAGGTATATCAGAAAAATTGCTTACATTTGTAAATTGTACAAACCAAATATTAATTAAATTATTATAAACTATTTATGCAACACAAAGTTATTGACACTCAAGATGTCGTAATTCGTTTTGCCGGTGACTCCGGAGACGGTATGCAGTTGACAGGAACATTGTTTGCGGATGCTTCCGCACTCTATGGCAACGAGATATCAACTTTTCCGGATTATCCTGCGGAGATTCGTGCACCTCACGGTACAGTATCCGGCGTTTCGGGCTTTCAGGTCCACGTCGGCAGTGAAGAAATTAATACCCCCGGTGACTTCTGCGATGTTTTGGTAGCCATGAATCCGGCTGCTCTTAGAGCTAATGCAAAATGGGCGAAAGCCACTGCAACTATTATTGTTGATACGGATACATTTGATGAGGCGAATATTGAAAGAGCCGGTTTTAAGACTCAGGATCCTTTCGCTGAGTTGAAAATTGAGGACAGAAACATTATTCTGTCCCCTATTACAACCCTTACCAAAGAGAGTTTGAAAGATAGCGGACTTGATATTAAAGCTATAGTTCGTTGTAAAAATATGTTTACGCTCGGTATGTGTTTCTTCATGTTCAACCGACCATTGGAATACACACACGCATACCTTGAGAAGAAGTTCCGCAAGAAAAATCCTCAAATGATTGAGACCAACAAAAAGGTTCTCTTCGATGGATATAACTACGCAAGTAACATCCACGCAATAGCAAATACATATACTATTCAGCCTGCACATCAGGAGAAAGGTACATACAGAAATATCAGTGGTAACCAGGCAACTGCATGGGGTTTGATTGCCGCTTCCGAAAAGAGCGGACTTCCTCTCTTCTGCGGTTCATACCCTATTACACCGGCTACCGCTATTTTAGAGGAGTTGGCTATTCATAAAAACTTAAATGTCAAGACTCTTCAGGCAGAGGATGAGATTGCAGGTATCTGTACCGCTATCGGAGCAGCTTATGCCGGTAATTTTGCAGTTACAACTACTTCAGGACCAGGTCTTTCTTTAAAGTCGGAAGCTATGGGGCTTGCAATGATTACCGAACTTCCTCTTGTCATCGTAGATGTTCAGAGAAGCGGCCCTTCTACCGGTATCCCTACAAAGACTGAGCAGACTGACCTGAATCAGGCATTATACGGCAGAAACGGTGAGTGCCCTATTGCTATTATAGCTGCTCACTCTCCATCTCACTGCTTTGATGCTGCCTTCTATGCAGGAAAATATGCCATGGAACACATGATGCCCGTTATTTTACTTTCTGAGGGCTTCTTGGGCAACGGTTCAGAGCCTTGGAAGATTCCTTCAATGAAAGATTACCCTGCAATTAAGCCTCCTGTTATCGATTCCTGCGAAGGCCCGTACAAGCCTTATCAGAGAGATCCCGAGACGCTGGCTCGCAGTTGGGCATGGCCAGGAAAGGCAGGTCTGGAGCACAGGATTGGAGGTTTGGAGAAGAACACGGAAGGAGTTATCTCTTCAGATCCTCTTAATCATGAGAAAATGTGCGCCGAAAGAGCTGAAAAAATTGCCCGTCTTGCCAACTATATTCCTGAGCAGGAAGTTATCGGAGCCAAAGAGGGTGAGGTGCTTATCGTAGGATGGGGCGGTACATTCGGACATCTATACACAGCTGTCAAGGAGTTCCATGCAGAGGGTAAGAGTGTCTCTTTAGCTCACTTTGACTATATCAATCCGCTTCCAAAGAATACTGACGAGATTTTCTCTCATTTCAAGAAAATCATCGTTTGCGAGTTGAACAGCGGTCACTTTGTAAATTATTTGAGAGCCAAATTGCCTCAGTACGATTATTTGCAATACAACAAAGTGCAGGGACAGCCTTTCATTGTGAAAGAGATAGTCGATGCGGTTAACAATATTCTTTAATTTTAGAAATTACTATTATGACATATACAGCACAAGATTTTAAGAGTAATCAGGAAGTTAGATGGTGTCCGGGCTGCGGAGATCATGCAGTATTGGCATCACTTCAAAGAGCTTTGCCTGAGGTATGTGAGGCATTGGGTTATACAAAAGAGAGATTCGTACTTGTTTCAGGTATCGGATGCTCTTCAAGGCTTCCATACTACATGAATACTTTCGGATTTCACAGCATTCACGGCCGCGCTACCGCTATTTCTACCGGAATAAAGGTGGCTAATCCGACACTGACCGTATGGCAGGCTACCGGTGACGGTGACGCCCTTGCTATAGGTGGCAACCACTTTATTCATGCTATTCGCAGAAATATAGATATCAATATCATATTGTTTAACAATCAGATTTACGGCTTGACGAAAGGGCAGTATTCTCCTACATCCAAATTGGGAGCTATCACAAAAACTTCTCCTTACGGAACTGTAGAGCACCCATTTACTCCGGGAGCGCTTGTTCTTGGATCTCGTGGCACTTTCTTTGCACGCAGCCTCGATTCAGAGTTGAAGCTTAATCAGGAGATATTTGTGGCAGCAGCAAAACATGACGGTACAGCTGTTACCGAAATGTTGGTTAACTGTGTGATATTCAATGACGGTGCCCATGCTACCATTTCCGACAGGGAATACAGAGCAGACAGGACTATCGTACTTCGCCATGGGGAGCCGATGATTTTCGGCAAAGAAAGAGACAAAGGCCTGATTCTTGATGGTCAGAAGCTCAAAGTTGTCAAGATAGGTGAGAATGGCATTACGGAGAAAGATCTTCTGGTACACGATGCACGTTGTCAGGAGACCGGTATCCACAGTTTGCTTATTGAGATGAAGTATCCTGATTATCCTGTAGCTTTAGGTATTATCAGAGACGTAAAGGATATGACATACGATGATAATGTTCGTGACCAGCTTCTCGAAGTAAAAGCTAAGTCAACGATTACCTGTATGGACGAATTGCTTCACAGTGGTGCTACCTGGGAGGTTAAATAAACAGAAGTTTTTAAACTAATAAATAATTAACAAACTAATAAATTTTTATCAATTATGAAAGTAGCTGAAATAATGGCCAATCTTGAACAGAAACATGGTCATGAAGTAGAGTACTTACAAGCAGTTCGCGAGGTGTTGGAGTCAATCGAAGAAACTTACAACCAACATCCTGAATTTGAGAAAGCTAAAATCGTTGAAAGAATGGTTGAACCTGACCGTATTTTCACATTCCGTGTTACATGGGTTGACGATAAAGGTGAAGTTCAGACTAACCTTGGTTATCGTGTTCAGTTTAACAGTGCTATTGGTCCTTATAAGGGCGGTCTTCGTTTCCACAAGGCTGTTACTCCTTCAATGCTTAAATTCTTGGGTTTTGAACAGACCTTCAAAAATGCTTTGACTACTCTTCCTATGGGTGGCGGTAAAGGTGGTTCAGACTTTGATCCGGTTGGAAAATCAAATGCTGAAATCATGAGGTTCTGTCAGGCATTTATGTATGAATTGTGGCAGGTTATCGGCCCTGATCAGGATATTCCTGCAGGTGACGTTGGAGTTGGCGGTCGTGAGATCGGTTATATGTACGGTATGTACAAAAAACTTGCTCGTGAATACAATACAGGCGTTCTTACAGGTAAGGGTGCAACTTGGGGCGGTTCTATTCTTCGTCCTGAAGCTACAGGTTTCGGTGCTCTTTATTTCACTCAGCACCTTCTTCACAAAGCAGGTAAAGATATCAAAGGTACTAAAGTTGCTCTTTCAGGCTTCGGTAACGTTGCATGGGGTGCAGCTACAAAGGCTGTTGAGTTAGGTGCCAAAGTTGTTGCAATTTCTGGTCCTGACGGCGTTTGTCATATACCTAACGGTATTGATACTGAGATGATTAACTATATGCTTGATATGCGTGCTTCTAACCGCAACAAAGTTGAGGATATGGCAACCAAGTTCCCTCAGAAAGCTCAGTTCACTGCAGGTAAGAAAGCTTGGAGTGTTAAGTGCGATATCGCTCTTCCTTGCGCATTCCAGAATGAATTGAATTGCGACGACGCTAAAGAACTGATTGCTAACGGTACATGGTGCTGCTGCGAAGTTTCTAACATGGGTTGTACTCCTGAAGCTATCCACGCATTCCAGAGTGCTAAGCTTTTGTTTGCTCCGGGTAAAGCTGTCAATGCCGGTGGTGTTGCAACTTCAGGTCTTGAGATGACTCAAAATGCTACTCATATCAGCTGGTCAGCTAAAGAAGTTGATGAGAAATTACACTTCATTATGCAGAGCATTCACGAAGCTTGTGTTAAATTCGGTACTCAGAAAGATGGTTATATTGACTATGTTAAGGGTGCCAATATTGCCGGCTTTATGAAAGTTGCTCAGGCTATGTTGGAGCAGGGTATTATCTAATCGATACTTAATGTTTTTTAAAGGTCGTTTCCGAAAAGAAACGACCTTTTTTTATTAATTTTGTATTATGATTGGAGTTTATGATTCGGGTGTCGGCGGGCTTTCAGTGTGGCGTGAGTTGTATAAACTGATGCCGGAGGAGGGTTATATATATGTTTCAGACTCGGCGTACTGTCCATACGGTACTAAGCCGGTTGAAGACATTATTGCCCGTGCAGACGCCATTACGCGTTTTTTTCTCTCAAAAAAGGTAGACGTGATAGTCGTTGCCTGCAATACTGCAACTGCGGCTTCCATCAGATACTTGAGAGAGACATTTTCCATACCGTTTATAGGGATGGAGCCGGCTATTAAGCCTGCTGCACTTACATCAGAGAGCGGTGTGGTGGGTGTTTTGGCGACAGCCAATACTTTTAAAGGCTCGCTTTACAACAACACCCTCGAGAAGTTTGCAGCACATGTAAAGGTGATAGAGAGAGTGGGTGAGGGGCTTGTAGAGCTTGTGGAAGCAGGAAAGAGCGAGGGAGAGGATGTTGAACGCCTGTTGCACCTCTATATTGACCCAATGGTTGAGGCAGGTGCTGATGCTATTGTACTTGGCTGTACTCACTATCCGTTTTTAACTTCGGCTATTGCCAAAATAGTCGGTCCTTCCGTAAAGATTATAAATCCGGCACCTGCTGTCGCGTTGCAGACAAAGCGAATCATAGATGCCATGCCAAGTCATAATTCTAACCGAATTTTGGAGTTTTACTCCTCCGGAGATACATCTACCCTCTGGAAAATAGCCTCGTTCATTGAGCCTGATTTGAGCTATTCCTGCATAAAAAAGCTCTGCGTATAAAAAAAGAGGGCAACTAAATTACTTATCAGTCACCCTCTCATTAATTATAATAATTACTATCCCTATTCGAGAGATGTGATTACCATTGTATCAGTATACCAGCCAAAAGAACCAGCACTTACTCTCCATTGTCTGTCAATAGTCATTTTTGACCCGACTTTGAATTTTCCATCATTTGTCATATTGGAGAAATATGTATACTCAGGATCATGGTCATCGTATGTGAAAACAGCACCGTATGAAGGATGAACCAAACCGGTGTTTGTTCGATAATAACCATTAGAAAGCTTAATTCCGGATCCTGGTAATACTGAATAGAAGCCGTCTCCCAAAGATACGCCAATTTTGAAGTCCCAATTGACACCCGTGCCCCAAAGGTCTATCAAACGGTATTTATCATCAGGTGCAGAATATTGGAGTTCAACAGTATAAGTTTCTTCATACCATCCTCCATCAGTATAACTAACAGTTCCAATAGTCCCCCAAGGATTTACATATAGAGTAATATCATACGTAGATGCACCATAAGGAGTGGTTTCATTGCCCAAAGTCAAAGAGATAGTATAATTGTCACCTCTGACAAACTTTTTGGCATCATAGTTAATAACAATGGTGGCATCTTTAGCTCCGGCCGCAAATTCAACGGTAGAAGGTACGTTGAAAGCAGGATCTGCAGAAGAAATAATATTTACTGTCAAGGCGTTTGAAGTATTAACACGAGTAACAGGAACAATGACAGGCTTTGTTTCATCAAGAGTTATCGTCCCTATTTGAACATCGCTTGGAAAAAAGACTTGAGTTCCGGTAGGAGCTTCACCAGGTACATACTCAGGAGCATGCTGCACGCAAGATGTTGCTAAACATAATGCAGACAAGAGTACGGCATATATTAAATTTCTTATTTTCATATTTTTAATCATTATTTAATAAGTTAAAAACTATTTCACATTAGCTACCGAATTGGTAGGATCAGGGTTATTAGGAGTGGTCTTTACTCCATCAATTTCGGTAGATACCTCGCCGTCTTTAATAATGTATTCATTATTTTCCAACTCAGTAATAGGGATGCAAAGATTCCAATATGGACTTACTTCTTTAATATCGTATTTTTGGGTTGCATGAATAGTGTTAGCACCTTCATACCAAGTCTTGATACCTGGTCTGATACGCTTAGCATCGAAATAACCTACACCTTCTCCAAGGAATTCTACACGTTTTTGATAAAGCACCTCTTCTTGGAAGTTCTTTACAAAACCTTGATTGAAAGTAGAAGCCGCAATTTCATACGAGTAATTTGGGTCACGATATGTCTTCATGAATTTCTCAAGAAGTGCAACACCTGCACTTTCGCCTTGGCTCATACCAACAGCTTCAGCCTCGATAAGATACATTTCCTCAACACGCATGATAGGAAAATCAACTGCACCACCGATACTGTATGTCTCCCAGTTACCCTCTTTGCAGCGGATCTTGAAAGACATATAATTTGGGAGATCAGCAAAAGGATATGCCTTAAGGAACCCTTCTTTATTGCCCCATTGATAATAACTTGCAGGATATTTGGTTCTATCAGGATCAATGAATGACTTTTTACGGAAGTCAGTTCTATTCAACCTATCATATAGCCAACGGTTAAGAGCAAGTTTAGTTAAAGAATTGTATCCCCAATCAGACTCACCGGCAAGGAAACCTGTAGGATTACAAAGGTTACCCATATTGTTGGCAGAGATATTATAATACCACATCCAAGAGTTGTTACCCGATGCATCGCAGAAAGCCTTGGTAGGATCAAGCCACTGTGCCTCCGTTAGCGGAGTTTTACCTGAAGCGTCAATAGCTTTTCTTGCATAGATGGCTGCATTTGCATAATCGCGAATGTCCAGATACATACGAGCCTTTATTCCGTAAATAACTGCGATAGATGGATAGCGGTCATTCTTAGGAGTATAACCTGCGAAAAGTTCCTCAGCCTTGTCAAGGTCGGCAATAACCAAATTCGAAACAGCTTCTTTCGGAGCTCTTGATGTCTTGTATTCAGACTCAGGTTCTGTACTTGAGAGGACGATCGGAACTGTAAGTCCTTCAGCATTTGAGCAATCAGTGTAATCGTTCAAAGCAGGAAGATAAATGTTATATAGGTCATGATACATTAAAGCACGATAGACATATGCAGTACCAAGGAATCCTTTGGTTTCCTGATTCAATTCTGAATAATCAGTTCCGTAGAGAGGTCCAATAATATCATTTGCAGATTTGATCATCTTGTATAGAGACATAAATGGAACTATAGAACGGTTATTTGAATAGTTCATTACATATCCGTAGGCTCCTGTATACCCGGTCCACCAGTCGTAACCGATGGTAGCACTATTGTTTACAAAGTCACAAGTCATACGTGAATAAGTTATCAACAGACCGGCGTATGAAATATCGAATTCAAGTTGATTACTTGAACCGAAGAAGAAATAGGGCTGATAAGCTTGGGCAACAATACCATCAACAGAAGCACCCAAAGCCACAGGGCTCTTTGCGATCTGTTCTGCGGTAGCTGATCCTTCAAGCGGAAAAGTCTCTTTGATACAGCTCGTGAAAACAATAGCCATAATCAAAGTAAATACGATTGTTCTTATTTTATTATTCATAATATATGCTCTTTATTTAGAATTTAATAGTAATACCACCAGATATAGTTCTCATAGGAGAATAGTAAGAAGCATCGGCTGAAGAACTGTAACTTTGTCTTGGATCAAAACCTTGACGTGCAGACCAATAGAATACGTTTTCTGCTGCAACATATATTCTCAAAGATGACATGAGAGCCCTTTTGGTCCAACGTTGAGGAAGAGTATAACCAACATTAACATTCTGCAGATTCAAATAGCTTGCCTTGGTAAGGAACCTTGTAGAACTTGCATTACTGTAAGAATCAGCATATTGAAAACGTGGAATGTTTGAACTGGTATTCTCAGAAGTCCATGCTTTCAACAAATCGGCATGATATGCGTAACCTGACTGAGAAGATGTAGGTGAATACATCAATGTGCGATATGTACCATCCATCTGCTGTCCACCTATTTGATAGGTGAAATTGATAGCAAAATCAAAGCCGTAAGCTATTAATGAAGTGCCAAAACCACCATATACCGGAGCAAGAGTGGACGTGTGAGTTAAGTATTTTGTTGCTTCGGAATATACATTAGTAGTCTCCCTTCCGGTAACCTTACCCTCATCATCAGTAACATTTTTATACCACAGAGATTTACCGTTGGGGTCAACACCTGCATATTCATACTGATACCAAGTATACATAGGAACATTTTCTGTAATGAAGAACCCGCCGGAAGTGAAACCTTCGTATACATTACCTTCGGCATCATAACCCTTGGAAGTTTTTACGTTATCTGCAAGAGATACAATTTTATTCTTCAGGTAAGTAACGTTTGCATTTACACTCCATTGTATATTCTTTGAGTTGATGATGTTAAACGAGAAGTCACCTTCAACGCCTCTATTAGACATATCACCAACATTTTTATATACCGAACTATATCCTTGAGAAGGAGCCACTGGGGTAGAGAACAACATATCAGTGGTCATACGATCAAAGTATTCAATACTTCCGGAAATCTTTCCATTCAACATGCTGAATTCGAAACCGGCATTTGCGTTTGCGCTAGTTTCCCAAGTAATATCTTTATTACCTTTTGTACTAAAGATGGTAGAGACATTACCGTCAGAAGGCACGATACTGAACACGTCGGTATATCTATATGCACCGATATTATCGTTACCCTGACTACCATAAGATGCCTTTAGCTTCAACTCATCAAGCCAAGGGGCATTGAACCAGTTCTCTTTACTGATAATCCAAGCAGCACCGGCTGACCAGAAATTACCCCAGCGATTATCAGGATGGAAACGTGAAGAAGCATCACGACGGAAAGAAGCAGAAGCGAAGAAACGTGAACTAAAGTCATACTGAGCACGAACGAAATAACCTTCGTTGTTATATTCAGTCTGATATGAAGAAGCACCTTGTCCATCAACTACGGCTCCATCAAGTTCCTTGTTCTCCTGTGAGAACATCTTACTTTTACTTGCACCTACACTGTAAAATTTTCTGTCATAGAATTCATGACCGAGAAGGGCTGTAATATTGTGGTTGCCAAATCTCTTATTATAATTGAGCAATTGTTGAGTATTCCAAGCGAATTGACGTTGATGGTATACCTCAACTGTACCTCCGGTAGTCCTAAACTGACCGTAGTATGGATTATATACGTATGTATAACGTGTCTCATCAAGGTTGGCAGCGCCATTAACAGTAAAAGTAAGACCCTTTACAATAGTAACGTCAATATTGCCTTGAGCAACAGCGGCATTTCCTTCTGAGAAATGGGTATTGAGCTGATTGGCCAAAAGAGGGTTAGCATCTGTAATGAAAGGACGAGAAGTACCCGGAATGCCACCTAATGCAAGACTGCCATTACCATGATCCAATACTGTAATGCCATTATCGTCAACATAGTTGCTTCCATCAGCATTTCTCACAAAAAGAGGATAGATCGGAGCCATCTGAGAAGTGTATGCCCAAACGTTGGCTGTAGAATTACTACTTCCATTATTGCCAAGAGAATTGGCTTTAAACTTGGTATATGACATATTTGCACCTATTTTCAACCATTCTTTTGCCTGATAATCAGCCTTCAAACGAGCAGAAATACGATTATGGTCAGATTTTTCAGTAATACCTTGGTTGTCAAGATAGGTAATTGAAGAGTAGTATGAAAGTTTTTCCTCAGCACCAGAGAAAGTAAGTGTATATTCCTGACGTAAGCCCTTGCGATATGCATAGTCTGACCAGTTATCAGGATAAATATAGTAATCACCGTATCCATATCCTAATGTAGCATTAGGATTAAGCTTTCCATTTGAGCCAATCAACAACTGGTTTTCAGGAATTGAGAAATTGTGATAACCGGTACCTCCATTAGTCGCATCATAGATATTAGCATTGGCTTTAAGCAGTGCATCTGCTCCGCTTAAGCCAAGACCATCCTCGGCTGTGTAAAAATTGTAAAGAGCTTTGAAGTGCTGTTCGTAATAAGCTCTTGGGTCACTTAAAGTAACATACTCCTGAAGAGCTTTGACATTTACACCAACTTTTGCATCAAAAGAAACAACTGAAGTGCCTTTTTTTGCTTTTTTGGTTGTAATCATAATAACACCATTGGCACCGCGAGCACCATACAATGCATTTGACGCAGCATCTTTTAGTACAGTCATATTCTCAATATCACTGGGAGCGATATTGTTCATATCTCCATCATAAGGAGAACCATCCACAATAATAAGAGGATCTTTGCCTGCATTTACGGAACCGATACCACGGATACGTATTGTCGGATTGGAACCGGGAGCTCCATTGGCAGAAGTCAGCTGAACTCCGGCAACCTGTCCTGCAAGAGCACTTGTCACGTTACTGACTTGAGAAAGAGAAAGTTTCTCTTCATTAATTACCTTTGCGGATCCAGTGAATGATTCTTTAGTAGAAGTACCAAAAGCGACGACAATAACTTCATCCAACAACTCTGTGTCAACAGGGAGTGCCACATCAATTATTGAGCGTCCATTAACAGATAATTCTTGGGTTTTATATCCAAGAAAGACAACAACTAAAGTACCATTTGAAGGAACTGAAATAGAATAGCCGCCCTGTATATCAGTCATTGCATACACAGTAGTGCTGCCTTTCAACTGAACAGAGGCACCAACAATAGCTTCACCAGTACTTGCATCAGCAACCGTACCCGTTACTCTGATATTCTGCGCTGAAACTAAAGCAGTTACCGAAAGTAACAGACACGTAAAAAGTAGTCTGATTTTTTTCATGTAGATAATATTTTAAGGTTAGTAAAAAATGCTTTTTATGCAAATTATTAAGTAGGTTACTTGTCTCTTATTCATAGAGACTCAGAAAGCAAAGGTAACAATTATTTTCACATTTACAAATAATCGAAACACTTTTGAGGGGTATTCT
>JAQUYF010000010.1:31205-41025 GCA_028691975.1 Bacteroidales bacterium
AACTAAAATTTTTTTTTCTGTTATTTTGACAAATCTTAATAAAAATGGGCTTTTTTTTAGATCATTATGTGATGAAAATAGTTATCAGGTTTCAATTTTTCACCACAAATGCGATAAAATGCAATTAATAGCTAAAAAATAACCTTTTAATGGCACACCTAAAGATTTTTTTTCTTAAATTTACGTTGTGAACTTTTAGCCTGAACTTATTTGATATTTATTAATTAAACAGCTTTATAAACTATTTAAAACTACCTTCAATCTATTAGACAAAAACATTAAATCAAAGATGAGATTTACTCAAAAATTAGAAAACTATTAATTCTACCTATTTAATTAACCAAAAACTTTTTTTAATGAAAAAAATTAAAACACTACTTTCTCTTTTTCTGTTGATGGTTTGCACCCTCACATGGGCACAGACTATTAAGGTAACAGGAAAAGTGACTGATGCTGTAGATGGATCTCCTCTACCCGGTGCCGCTGTTGTCATTAAAGGAGTGGCTGTCGGAGAGACTACAGATCTCAACGGTAAGTATTCCATCAATGTTCCCAGCAACGGTACTTTGGTATTCAGTTTTATTGGGATGAACTCGGTTGAAATCCAGGTAAACGGCAGATCTGTAATTGACGTTGCTTTGGAAAGTTCCAATGAGCTTGACGAGATTGTCGTAACCGCCATGGGTATCAGCCGTCAGGAGAAAACACTCGGTTATTCGGCTACTACCGTTAAGAGTGAAGAACTGTCAATTTCCCGTAACACTAACGTTACCAATGCACTGCAAGGTAAAGTTGCCGGTGTGACGGTACAGTCGACATCAAGCGACCCTGGTGCAACCAGCTCGGTTATCATTCGTGGTTTCGGTTCTATCAACGGAAGTAACCAGCCTCTCTATGTGGTGGACGGAATTCCTCTACAAAACAGCTACGTTACTACTCAAGGCCACGCAATGAGCTTGAGCGGTATCTCAAACATCGCTTCAGACGATATTGAAAGTATGACAGTCCTTAAAGGTGCTGCTGCAACCGCTCTTTACGGTAGCCGCGCCGCCAATGGTGTTATTGTCGTAACTACCAAGCAAGGTAAGAAAGGCTATCAGAAAAATTTCAGTATCAATTACAACGGCGGTGTTCAGTTCCGCCAGGTATCTACACTCCCTATACTCCAGAATGAGTTCGGTCAGGGCTGGAACGGGATGCAGACCTATATTGAAAACGGATCATGGGGACCTAAACTTGATGGTTCTCAGCAGATCTACGGTCCTATCTGGAATGGGCAGCAGCTTATTCACAAATATTCTGCCGTGCCTACTAATGTCAAAGATTTCTTTGACATAGGTATTTCGCAAAACCACAGCGTTTCACTGAGCGGTGTATCTGATGACGAGAAGATGAACTATTATCTCTCTTTCTCGTATGCAGATGATGACGGTATCATTCCTACAAATTCGGACTCTTACAAGAGAACTACAATCAGTATGCGTAACAGCTATCAGGCTGCAAAGTGGTTGAAGATATCATCTTCAATTAACTTCGCCACAAGTTCTACCGACTTGGTAGGATCATATCAGGGAACATCCGTAATCGACGGCCTGTATGAGCTGGCAAGAGATGTTTCTATCGTAGATATGCAAGACCTTACCTCTGCATTCTTTACTCCTGAGGCTTATTTTACTCCTTACGGTATTACCAACCCTTACTGGTCACTGGCTAACAACTACAACCACATTGACGGTAAACAGTTGAATGGTAAGGCTCAGATTGATATCACTCCTATTGACAAACTCAAGATCTCTTACCGTTTCGGTTTTGACTATACCGACAGAGACCGCAAGATAGGTATGCCTCAGATCAGTCTTGACGATGCATTGATAGAAGAAGACTATGGATATGCTCCTTCAAATATGAACCAGGATGGTTATGTATATACCAACTACTATCGTGGATATGAGACTAACCACGACTTTTTTGCCAACTATAATGACGCTTTCTTGAACAAAGACCTGACACTGGATGTCAATGTCGGTGTCAACATCAATGAAAGGGCCGGTACAAGCATGACGGGTGAGACTGACGGTCTTACTTTCTTTACCGGATTCTGGGATTTGTCAAATGGAGCCACTAAAGCTACCTTGTCAGAATCGCAGAGCAAACGTCGTCTGATAGGTTTATTCGGTGATGTTACCATCGGATGGAAAGATATGCTGTTCCTAAATGCTACGGGACGTAACGACTGGTCAAGTACACTTCCTATTCCGAACAATCACTATTTCTATCCGGGCGTTACTTTGAGCTGGCTTTTCACTGAACTTATTCCTAAAAATAACGTTCTTACATTCGGAAAACTTCGTGCGGCTTATGGCAAGACAGGTAATGATGCAGGTGTTTATCAGACCACAAGCAGCTTCACCCAGTCAACATCAAGAGGTTATTATGGATTAGGTATCGCTGAATTTCCGATGCATGGCATTAACTCATTTATCTCATCAACTACCGCCGGCAGTACGACATTGAAGCCGGAGATGACAACCGAGACAGAGCTTGGTCTTAACCTCCAGTTCTTTAACGGTCGTGTAGGTATTGATGCAGCTTACTATGACAGAGTAACTTCAGATCAGATCTTTACCCTTCCGGTTGACCCTTCAACAGGTTATTCGAGCATGGTTACCAACTTCGGTCAGGTAAGAAACAGAGGTATTGAGCTGTTATTGAATACAACTCCTATTCACACAAGAAACTTCCGTTGGGATTTGGATATCAACTTCTCAAAGAACAACAATAAGGTACTTTCAATGCCTGAAAGTATTGAGGGTGGCAGGGTTACTATTTACAGTTTCTCTGCGGGCAATGATGCTGTTTATATGTATGCAGAAGAGGGACAGCCTATGGGTACTTTCTATACTTATATGCCTCAATATGTTACTGACAAGAGCAGCCCTTATTACGGCAGTCCGATTGTGGGCTCAGACGGTCAGCCTGTTTTGGGTACAACCGCTGAAAATACAGGTTACAATATGAATCACCTTTGGACGGGCGGTGTTAACACTACCTTGAACTATAAGGGTATTCAACTCAGTGCTACACTGGATGTTCGCTACGGAGGTAAAATGTTCTCACGTACGAAGAACCTGATGCAGTTCTGCGGTAACGGGATCGAGACTATTTACAACAACCGTAAACCTTTCGTTATCCCCGGTTCAGTACAGGAGACAGATGACGGATATGTTGAAAACAATGTTCCTATCTATCTGAAGGATTCAAGTTATCAAGATTATTTTGATGCTTACGGATGGGGCCAGGGCGGTATGTCATACCTTGTTGACCGTTCATACGCCAAATTGCGTAACATCACTCTCGGGTATAGCCTTCCTAAGAAGTGGACAAATGCTATCTTCCTAAGTCAGGTTACACTATCTCTATTTGTAAATAACGTATTTACTTGGACAGCTGCTGACAACTACTATGTTGACCCTGAGCTCACCACTACCGGTAGTGACCTTGCAGGCCAATTCGGTGAGTTGTACACAAACCCTGCTTGTAGAGTATATGGATTCAATGTTAACCTTAAATTCTAATGACAATGAAAAAAATATTTATACTTTTATTTTCTGCCTGCTTGGTTTTGACTTCTTGCCAAGAATTCTTTGATATCAATCAGGATCCTAACGCTCCGGCATCGGAGAACGTTACCTCGGATATGATCTTTCCGGGAGCCGAGATGCAGCTTTGTGCTACTTACGGCGACTTTATGAGGATCACAGGAGGTTATTATGCACAGCACTATGCTCATAGTTTTGGTACATCCAACTATATGGATTACAGTCAGTTCAAAATGTCTGCAACCCGTTCGAGCACAGCATACACACAGCTTACATCAAAAGGGTTGAAAAACTATGAGGTACTTCGCGAAAAATCTTCAGAAAACGGGGATTGGGGTACATACCTCGCTGCTACAGTACTTCGAGCTTTCACTTTTCAGGTGCTTGCCGACTGCTACGGAGAAATTCCTTACACAGAGGCTTTGGATGCTTCCAACCTTGCTCCAAAATATGATGACGGGCAGACCATTTACAAAGGCATTCTTGCCGAGTTAGATGAGGCTCTGTCAAAAGTAACAGGTAGTGAGACAGTTGCAACGAACTTCCTCTATACCGGCAAGACTGCTGACAGCTGGATTAAATTTGCTAATGCCCTCAAATTGAAAATATTGATGCGTATGAGCGATGACAGCAGTGTTCGTTCCGCTTTGGACGCAGTTGTCAATGCAAACAACTTCCCTACGGCAGACGTCGCATGGGCCGATATTTGGACAGATCAGGTAGGTCAGGCCAATCCTTTCTATCAGGAAGAGTTTGCTTTGTATTTCGGTTCTACCCAGATCAATGTTGTTCTGAACGTAGCTCTTGAGAGAACAATGAAAGCTGCCGATGATAATCGTCTTGGAGCTTTCTTCTCAGTAGGTAGCGGTAATGAGTATCACGGTGGCGTTTCAGGCAGTAACTTCTCTACATCAAAGACTTACCAGTCTGCTTATTGGTCAAGACCTGTTGCTAAATATAATGATCCCGTCTATCTGATATCTCTTTCAGAGATTGATTTCTTCCTTGCCGAATATCACGCAAGATTTGGAAATGCTTCTTCTGCAGCCAAATATTATGAGGAAGCAATAAAGGCGTCATTTGCTTCTGCAGGCGTTGACGGAGCAGAAGAAGTCTTGGCTGCTTATCCTTGGAGTGCTTCCAACTATGCAAGATGCATCGGTATCCAGAAATGGGTTGCATTGAGTGGTATCAACAGCTTTGAGGCATGGTGCGAAATGCGTCGTATAGGCTATCCTGCCTTTAGTTCTCTGACAGGCAAAGATATCACCGACGAAGGTGATACATATACTCCTGAGGCCCTTCCTGCAGGTCAGCTATATACTCCTATTCAGATTAATGCCAATCTTGGAAATGCCAAGCTACTTCAGAGATGGCCTTATCCTGAGAGCTCTTCATCCAGAAATTCAAATACTCCGAGCTATAAGGGTGACGGTACCGCAATGTTCTGGGCTGAATAACTTTATCAACATTAACTCTAAAAAATGATTTAAATGAAAAAAATAATTTATACGGTAATGATGATTGTAGCAGTTGTAAGCCTTGCTTCTTGTGCAAAGAAGGAATCTTTGGGACTGACACACATCACTTACTATCCTTCGCTTGAGGTATTGGGTGACGCTTCCATCACGGTGCAAAAGGGTTTACCTTATGTTGATGCGGGATGCAAAGCTACCTTACAGGGCGAGGATGTTACAAGCCAGGTTACTACTACGTCTAACGTAAATACGGCTGTTTCAGGTGTATATTCTGTAAGTTATTCTATAGCCAATGCAGAAGGGTTCATCAAGACAGCAACCCGTCAGGTAATAGTACTGGATCTTACCGATCCTATTGAAGGATTCTACACTACACTGAACGTCCATACAGCTACGAGTAGCAAATATGACGGTCCATGGCAGACACTTATTATTAAAAATGCAAATGGTACATATTATATTACGGACTTCTTCGGTGGCTGGTATGCAATTGGCCGTAACTACGGTTCCAAATATGCTATGACAGGCAACTTCTCACTTTCAGGTTCAACCGTAACACTTCTTAACAGCTATCTCAGCGGTTGGGGAGACGGCCTTGACGGAATGGATGTCGGTACGTATAACGCTGCAACAGGTACATTCTATTGGGAAGTAGGTTATGCCGGATCTATGACTTTCTATGTAACAATGCAAAAAAACTAATTAGCTTGAGATGAAAAAGATTTTATATACAACACTTATTGTTGCCTTTGCGATGATATTCGCTTCTTGCGAAAAAAATCCTATTCCAATGACCGCTGTCGAGGCTATGGCCGGTGACTGGTATGTCACTTGCGATGGAGCCGATGAGAACGGCAATGTTATTGAAGGTTGGGAAGATCCATTCGGCGTAGGAGAATGGCACACATTTACCTACAATACTTCAGCAAACCTCCCTACCGAGATGTATGTCAGTGATGGTAAAGATGCTGACGACTGGTATTTCTGGACGTATACAGTAAAAGTGAGCGTTGACCTTGCTACCATGACATTCAAATCCAATGGCCCGGTTCATAATGAAGCTTATGACTGTGATGTTACCATCACAAACGGTAAGATTACTCTTAACGGAGCCACTACTCCGAGCGGTCAGCCTGCAGATGCAATAGAATATTGCATCGTATTTAGCGATGACAGCTATGTCGGCCAGTATTGGAGTTCATTAAAGGTTCACGGATACCGTTACACAGGCTTTGTAAACGACGATTGATCTTAATCGTCTGATAGTAATCAAGAGGATGACCGATATTATTGGTCATCCTCTTTTTATGTAAGAAATTATGTTACCTTTGCCGAGATATAAATACATATTTTATGCTTAAAAAGTTGTTGTTCTTTTTGTCGTTCCTTGCACTTGTTTGCAGCTGCGAGAAGAGTAATATTGAGGAGGCTGTTTCCAATAACAAGCAAAACGTTGAAGTGGTGCCCGATGAGGGGACTGTAATTTCAGGAAGGATTAGGATTAAACTGGAAAAGGAGATATCCGGTATAGAGGATATTGCAGCTTCATTACCTGATATGAAGATTATTTCTGTAAGTAGGACATTTCCAGATGGGGGAATATATGAACAGAGAAGAAGAAATGCAGGGCTGCATCTGTGGTATGATATTACCTTTGACAGGGAGGTGCCTGTTACTAAGGCGGCGAGAGATATTGCACGGCTGGATGGAATTAAATATATAGAATATGTCAGACCGGTTAAGACGGCAAGTATTGAATATCCATTCAATGACTCCTTGTTGAGCAATCAGTGGCATTACTATAATTCAGGGGAGAAAACTGGTTATGTTGCAGGGGCAGATGCAAATGTAGTAAATGCGTGGAACTATAATACCGGCAGTGAGGATGTTATTGTCGCAATAATTGACAGCGGGATTGAAGCTACTCATGAGGATCTTGCCGGGGCTATGTGGATCAATGAGGCTGAAGCAAATGGAGAGGTAGGAGTGGATGATGACGGGAATGGTTATATCGATGACATTAACGGGTATAATTTTGTAGCATCAGGAATAAATATGATAGGCATGATCTATCCTGCTGACCATGGAACGCATGTTGCCGGCACGGTTGGAGCTATTAATAACAATGGAGTAGGAGTGTGCGGTGTCGCCGGAGGAGACGGTATTAAGAAAGGCGTCAGGCTGATGGATTGCCAGATTATAAGATATGAAAACGAGGGTTCATACACAGGGACGGCTTTTGTATATGCCGCTGACAATGGGGCAGTTATCGCAAACTGCAGTTTTAGCCAAACGGGTGGTGGAGAGATAGACCAATCTACGAAAGAGGGTATAGATTACTTTGTTAAAAATGCAGGTACGGATAAAAACGGTAACCAGATCGCTCTTGTTAAAGGTGGACTTGTTATTGCTGCTGCAGGCAATTATTCGACAAACAGCCCATGTTATCCTGCTACTTATGAGAAAGCTATAGCTGTCGCATCAATTGGTCCTGATTATAAATTAGCATATTACTCCAATTATGGAGATTGGGTTGATGTTACTGCTCCGGGTGGAGATTATAAGAAGGGTGGAACAGTGTTGAGTTGTGTTACAGGAAATAGTTATGGACAAATGCAGGGAACATCTCAAGCGACACCTCATGTTACAGGTATTGCAGCCCTGGTTGTCTCCCGCTTCGGAAAGGCCGGCTTTACTTGCGACATGGCAAGATATATCATTGAGCATGGCTGTCGAAATATTGATGAGTACAATCCCACTTTTGTAGGGCAAATGGGAGCAGGGCTGATTGATGCCGTCAAATGTCTTGACTTGGATGATACTGAACGACCACTTACTGTTGAAAAGATTTGGACATCTTCATTTTCAAATTACATTACACTGAAATGGCTTGTGGGCGGCAATAAGGGCACAGTACCTTTTGCATACGACTTATATTACAGCAAATCTCCACTGGATAAACTTGATTTGGATCAGCCTCTGCCGGAAGGTGTAAATAAGGTCACTGTCAGCAATGGTTCAATGTCAGCCGGGGACACTCTTTCATACGAGCTGTCAAAGTTAGAGTTTACGACAAAATACTATTTTAAAATCGATGCTTATAATGTACACAATAACCATTCCGGACTTTCCGATCAGGTCTCTGAATCTACTTTGAAAAATATGCCTCCTCAGATATCGCCTTTTGATGGTACATCCTTGACTCTAAAGGCTTTCCAGACTGGTTCAATGCGGTTTGCAATTGTTGATCCGGACAATCACGATCTCTATTATTCATACAATAAGGCTTCAATTGCCGATTATATACAGTTTAGGAATGATACGTTAGTTGTGACTGTCGAAGCTGTTAAAGTCAGCGCCGGAGAGTACTCCTCTAAATTAGTGGTGCAGGATGAGTATGGAGCTGCAGACAGTATAGATATTAGCTATACTGTTCTTCCGAATAACAAACCCTATGTGGTAGCCAATCCGGACAATGTTGTGATGTCGAAGGTGGGGGAGACTGCTACGATCAATCTTGCTGCTTATATTAAAGATCTTGACGGCGAACCTCTTAACTATGCTGTTAGCTCTTCTTCATCCAGTGTTGTGGCAAATACCGCTGTCTCAGGTGATGTCTTGACCCTTACCGGGAAATGGTACGGGACGGATGAATATACTGTTATTGCGACGGATGCGAAAGGGGCTTCCTGCTCCGTTTCGTTCTCCCTGCTGTTGAGAGACGGTACGCAGGAGATAGATCTCTTCCCTAATCCGATGGATAAAGTGATGAATCTCAGGACAGGAGAGGAGCATCAGGCAAAGGTATCAATTTATTCTACTCTTGGAAGTAAAGTGTATGACGGTACACTTCAGATAGGTCCGTTTAATGGGGCATCTGTTGATGTAAGTTCCTTCGGAGCAGGTGATTACACCGTATATATTGAGTTTGACGGTAAGGAAATTAAAAGAAACGTAGTGAAATTATAATAGGATATGAAACGATTTTTATCAATCATTGCAATGGCCTCTATTTTAGTTGTGGAGCTTAATGCACAGAATGTATCATTTATTAACATCTCTCCAGATACACAGTCTATGGGGATTGGAGGTGCTTCGGTTGCCATCGGGGCTAATGCCTTTGCGATATACAACAATCCTGCTGCAATGGCTATGTCTGATAGGACAGTTGCTTTTGCCGCTTCTTACGGTATGTGGCAGCCACAGTATTCCAATAATACTTTAATCGGTGTATCAGGCTTCGGTAAGATTGGGGATAAATTCGGCATAGGTCTTAGCGGCAGATATTTTACCCACCAGCCGTACAATGTTACAACTACTACCGGTGCCATTATGGGCCAATTTTCTCCTGTGGAGTATGCGATTGATCTTGGAGCTTCTTATAGAGTGATAGATATTCTTTCTGTCGGGGCTAATGTACGTTACATTTCATCCAGGCTTGGAGAGTCCAATGTTGCCGCTGCTATCGCTGCCGATATTGCCGTTATGCTTAAATTGGACGATATTAGCGTTGCGCTTGCCGCAACCAATCTTGGATCAAAGATCAATTACGGCACAGCCGATTATTCACTCTCTTCTATGATTAAAGCGGGTGCCGCATATAATTTGCGATTTGCTCAGACGCAGAGAGTGTCTTAGTGCAGAGGGCGATTATTTGATTAAAGAAAAGGGTTTAATGGCCGGATTTGGAGCTGAATACAGTTACAGTGAGTTGGTGATGGTTCGTTTGGGATATCATTACGG
>JAQUYF010000011.1 GCA_028691975.1 Bacteroidales bacterium
CTGGCTAAACCAATTTTCGCCTTAAACTCGGAACTGAATTTTCTTCTTTCTTTTTTCATCGGAAATGACCTTTTATACAAAAATATTCCAACTCAACAGACTGTACAAATTTATAGGAGTATTATATTGAACACAAAATGCACTTATTCTTACGCAAATTAAATAAATTATAGATGTATGAAAAAAATAGTTACCTTTGCAGCCAGAAGAAAAGAGGGGACGAGAGTCCCCTTATTTTTTGCAATGATATGATACAGAAAGAACAAATAACAACTGCCGTAGAGTCATACTTCCAGGGGAAGCCAATGTTCCTTGTGGATGTGACCATCAGTAAGGACAATGACATAGATGTAATTATCGACTCGGACGAGAAAGATATCTGCCTTGATGACTGCGTCTTACTTAGCCGGTATCTCGAGACAACTCTCGATAGAGACAAAGAAGATTTTGCTTTGACAGTTGGCTCGGCAGGACTGACTTCCCCTCTTACAGTATTGAGGCAATACCGGAAATTTATAGAGAAAGAAGTGGAAGTTACCATGAAGAACGGTTCACGGATAAAAGGAATTCTTATTTCGGCAGAGCCGGAACAAATTACCGTAAAACATAAGATTTCCGAAAAGGTTGAAGGACAAAAGAAAAAAAAAGTTGAGGAGGTTATTGATACTTTCGCGCTGAAAGAACTGAAGTCCACCAAACCTGTTATAAGATTTAACAAATAATAGTAACATAAAATGGAAGGTTTAAACCTAATCAGCACGTTTGCTGAATTTAAAGAACTTAAAAACATTGACAGGCCGACAATGATGAGTGTGCTGGAGGATATTTTTCGCACTCAACTTGCCAAAATGTATGGAGAGACTGCTACTTTTGATATTATCATTAATATTGACAAGGGCGACTTTGAGATTTGGAGAAACAGGGTTGTTGTGGATGTTGTGGATGACCCCACCCAACAAATTTCACTCGAAGATGTGCAAAAAATAGACGACTCCTACAAAGTGGGAGAAGACTTCACTGAAGAGATTAAACTCGCAAGTTTTGGAAGGAGAGGAATTCTTAATTTGAGACAAAACCTGTCAAGTCGCATCATGGATCTTGAAAAAGCCAACCTGTATAATAAATATCGCGACAAAATCGGCGATATTATTGTTGGGGAAGTTTATCAGGTATGGAAGAAAGAAGTGCTTGTGATGGACGAAGATAATAACGGACTCATGTTGCCTAAGACAGAGCAGATACCTTCGGACTATTTCCGCAAGGGAGACACCGTAAAAGCGGTAGTAGACAATGTTGAGATGAAAAACAATAATCCGTACATTACACTGTCCCGCACATCTACCGTATTTTTGGAGCGTCTGTTTGAGCAGGAGGTCCCTGAGATTTTTGACGGTCTGATTACCATCAAAAAAGTTGTCAGAATCCCCGGCGAGAGAGCAAAAGTTGCTGTAGAATCTTATGATGAACGTATCGATCCGGTTGGAGCATGCGTAGGTATTAAAGGATCCCGTATCCACGGCATCGTTCGCGAGCTGAGAAATGAAAATATCGACATCATCAACTGGACAAACAACACTGAATTGCTTATTCGTAGAGCATTAAGTCCTGCAAAGGTAGACTCTATGAAGTTTGATGAAGAAAATAAGAAGATCAACGTATTCTTGAAGCAGGCTGACGTATCTCTTGCAATCGGTAAAGGCGGCAGTAATATCAAGCTTGCAGGCATGCTGGCCGGATATGAGATAGACATATATCGAGAGATGGATCAGGAGAATGCTGCTCAAGAAGAGGAAGAAGACGATGTCTTGCTAAAAGACTTTAATGATGAAATCGAAGAGTGGGTCATCGAAGCCTTACAATCTATCGGATGCGATACAGCAAAGAGTGTACTTGCGCTTCCTGTTGACGAAATTGTCAAACGAGCTGATCTTGAAGAAGAGACTGTAATGGAAGTACAAAGGATCTTAAGATCAGAATTTGAAGAGTAATTAATTAAATAACAAGGGGGAATACAATATGGATACGATCAGAGTAAATAAAGTTATGAAAGATTTCAATATCGGAATAAATACTTTAGCCGAGTTTTTGAAGAAAAAGGGAATAGAGATTGAGGTTTCCCCTAATGCTAAGATATCAGAGGATGATTATGCACTTGTTGCCAAGGAATTCGGCAAAGAGCAAATCATCAAGGAGCAGTCTAAAAAAGTAGCTATCAAAGTTAAAGAGATTACTGATTCCGAATATCGCAATAATGAAAAGGAAGAGGTTGAACCGGTAAAAGAGGTTATCATAAAAACAAATATTACTTCTCAAACTCCGGAGCAGAAACCGGAAGTCGAAAAGAAAATTGAAATACCTGTTGAAGCTCCGGAAGTTAAGTTGGAAAGCGAAGAACTTAAAACAGACCTGAAGATAGTCGGTAAAATAGATCTTAACCCGAAGCCGAAGAAAGAAAAATTTGAAAAGGTTGAGATACCTGAAGAGCCAAAGGCCGAAGAACCAAAAGATATTAAGGTGGAAAAGATTATGGTTGAGAAGAAAGAGGAGATCACAGAAGAGCCGAAGGAGTCAAAAGAGGTGCCGCTACAGAAAGAGAGTGCGGTAGCGCAGGAGAAAAAAGAAAAAACGGCAGCTCAATCACCTGTGGCTGAGAAAAAACCGGAATACGAGCATATCAAGACCGAATACACCAAATTGACAGGTCCGAAAATAGTCGGGACAAAAGATCTTTCCAGTTTTGAGAAAAAGCCCTCAAACAGCAATAAAGCCAATAAGGACAAAGGCAGGAGAGAACGTATCCACAAAGGACCGGCCAAAGTCAATGTGGACAAGAACACTAATTCCGGTGATGGAAACAACAACAAAGGCAACAACAATAACAACAACCGTCCGGATAAGTCAAGAAACAATAATACGGAACAAAAGGGCGGTAAATATTTCAAGAAAGGTGAAAGATTTAAACCTAACCACAATGAAGTAGATGAAGATGAGGTTCAAAAACAGATAAAGGACACATACGCACGTATGACCGAGGGTAAAGGCAAAACCAAAGGTTCCAAGCACCGCCGTGAAAAGAGAGAAAATATTCAGCAGAGAGCACAGGAGGAACAAGAACTTCAGGAAATGGACAGCAACGTATTGAAAGTAACCGAATTTGTTACTGTCAACGAGTTGGCTATCCTCATGAACAACACTCCTGTAACTAAGGTTATTGAGGCCTGCATGAATTTAGGGCTAATGGTATCCATCAATCAAAGACTTGATGCTGAAGCTCTTGTCCTTGTTGCTGAAGAATTCGGCTATAAGATTGAATTCGTAACCGCAGATATTCAGGGCGCTATTCAACAGGAGGATGATAAAGAGGAGGATATGCAGGAGCGTCCGCCTATCGTAACCGTCATGGGACACGTTGACCACGGTAAAACCTCTTTGCTTGACTACATCCGCCAGTCAAATGTAATCGCAGGTGAAGCCGGTGGTATCACACAACATATTGGTGCTTACAATGTAAAACTTCCTTCCGGCAGAAGGATCACCTTCCTTGATACCCCTGGCCACGAGGCATTTACAGCCATGCGTGCCCGTGGTGCAAAAATCACCGACCTTGTAATCATTATAGTGGCAGCTGATGACGCAATTATGCCTCAAACAATTGAGGCCATCAACCACGCCCAGGCAGCAGGAGTCCCTATGATATTTGCTATCAATAAAATCGACAAACCTGGGGCGAACCCTGAAAAGATAAAGGAACAACTCGCCAATATGAATATTTTGGTAGAAGATTGGGGAGGCAAATATCAGTGTCAGGAGATCTCGGCAAAAAAAGGTATCAATGTGGATAAACTTTTGGAAAAGGTGCTTCTTGAAGCGGATCTGCTTGATTTGAAAGCCAATCCTGACAAGAACGCAATCGGAAACGTCATCGAATCCTCTTTGGATAAGGGCCGCGGCTACCTTGCGACAGTCCTGATTCAATCTGGTACTCTCCATACGGGAGATATTGCTCTTTCAGGATGCTATACCGGTCGTGTAAAAGCTATGTTCAATGAGCGTGGTCAGACCATTAAGGAGGCAGGTCCTTCTACTCCGGTCTCAGTACTTGGATTGAACGGAGCCCCTGCCGCAGGTGATACGCTCAATGTCATAGACGATGAGAAAGAAGCGAGAGACATTGCCAATAAGAGAGGGCAGTTAATTCGTATTCAGGGAATTAAGACTCAGACACACATTACTTTGGAAGAGATCGGCCGTCGTATTGCACTCGGCAATTTTCAGGAACTCAACATTATCGTTAAAGCTGATGTGGACGGTTCAATAGAAGCTCTGTCAGACTCCCTGATCAAGCTTTCAACCGACGAAATCCACGTTAACGTTATCCATAAGGCTGTCGGGGCCATCTCAGAATCCGATGTACTTTTGGCTGTCGCTTCCAATGCCATTATTATCGGCTTCCAGGTCAGACCTTCTGCAAGTGCCCGTAAACTTGCAGAGAAAGAATCTATAGAGATCCGCCTCTATTCAGTCATATATGATGCAATTAATGAGGTCAAGAGTGGTATTGAAGGTATGCTTGCACCTGAGGAGAAAGAGGAGATTACTGCTACTGCTGAGGTTCGTGAGACTTTCAAGATCTCCAAAGTCGGCACGATTGCAGGCTGTATGGTTAAGGAAGGCAAACTCACCAGAAGTGCCAAAGTCAGAGTGATCCGCGATGGAATCGTTATCTATACCGGACTGCTCGGTTCTCTGAAGCGTTTCAAGGACGACGTTAAGGAAGTGGCTTCAGGATACGATTGCGGTCTTAATATTGATGGTTTCAATGACATCAAGGTTGGAGACATTGTAGAGGCCTACACAATCGTAGAGATAAAGCGTAAGTTATAACCTGATCAGATCCCAAAGGTCTGAAGACTCATAAGTTGCACCCTTGTCACTCGGTATATTGTTAGGATTGTAATAGAATTGGTCTATACCGAAAATCTGGGCACCCTCTATGTCGTTTCGATAGTCATCCCCTACCATAAGGGTCTCTTTCTTGCCTCCTCCTATTGCTTCCATAGCCTTTTTGAATATGGCCGGGTGCGGCTTATGGACTCCTATTTCATCGGAAATCATGACTGCAGAGAAAAAATTAGCTATCCCGGAGACCTCCATTTTACGATATTGTACCTCTCTAAAGCCATTGGAAACAATTGCCATCTTTCCGCCCTTTGACTGAATTGCCCGGAGAAGATCAAGGGCACCCGGCATCAACGCCTTTCCGAGAGCCATATACTCCAGATAGCGGTTTCCCATACGTTCAGAGAGGTCAAGATCATCCTTGCCATAATTATTTTTCAATGTCTGATAAAACCTCTCTCTCCGTAAATATTCTTTTGTGATTCTACCGGCTTCATATTCATCCCACAAATGGTGATTAATCACTTCATAATACGATATGAATTCATCATAGCTGCCGATATCAATCTGAAATTCATTAAGCATGGCGTGCATGGCAACTGCCGCATTGGTATCGAAGTCCCAAAGTGTACGATCTATGTCAAAAAGAAAAAAGTTGTACCTGTCTATTATCATCCTATCGGCAATAATAATCTATCATTCTGTTGATTGCATCGGTGCACACAGGACAGAAACCAGGTGCCTTATTTGTCTTCATACGACAGTCAAATGAAGGACGGTAAATCCGTTTTGCCGAATATCCACCACCTTCAAATACTCCCACAACACCTGCATATTTAGCTTCATTTGGAGTTGGTATCGGAGTTTTCGCATTAACCATTCCCTTCCATTTATACTCCCCACCGACGAAAGTAGTAAGATTTGGCTCCCAAGGCTCGTAATTAAGGTTGTATGTATCTTCGTAAGCCACATCCGACTCATAATATTCATCTCCCAGACCTGCGAAACTGTGACCGAATTCATGCACAAAAACTTCTTTCGTATATGGGTGGTCCGACATACTCAGTCCGTAATAGTTATAAATACCTCCGCCGCCATACTTTTCAGTATTGACTATTACATAAATGGCATCGTAAGGTGCATTTGTAACCATCTGCGCCACCTTTTTATGATCCGGAGCCGTCAAGTATCTGTCAATCTTAAATGTATAGAAATTGGATGCAGCGACTGTGTTTTTCCAGATATCATTGTGAGGAATATCCGTACCGCTCTCGACAGAAACAGACTCTACAGCCCAAATATTAAAATCAGCCTTACGCGACTTGTACGGCTCGATGTCAAACAGATACCCGACAAATCTCTGAACATCCCTGCGGAACTTGTCCATCTCCTCGGCCGTATACCCTTCTGCTGCGAAAACCAAATCCACCTTATGCTCACTCGGCCCGTTATTCAGTATCTCATCTACTTTGAAGTCATTCTCACTGTCCCGCTTTATCTCCTTGTCTTCCGGATCAAGTGTGAAGGTAAATAACGGAGACATTTTACCAGTCTCAAAAAGTCTCTCGGAAAGTACCACTTTTACTTTTTCTTTGGGACAAGGTATTACTACCGAATTGGTGAATGCCTTCGCGACCTCTTTTGACTCCTGTGTTGTTCTCCATTCGGAAAAAAGAGAACAGAAGCTATTTGAGTATATTTTCGCACCGTCTGCGACAGAGTATAATGCAACCTCGTAATTGCCGTAGTCAAAAGGAGATACCATCTGACTTCTGGTTCCGCTCCATGCCCCTTCGTGATGAATAGACTCCAAATACACTCTCTGTTGCTTGTTCGTCCCGGCAAAAACAAGATCCAGCCTCAACCTGTCATTGTTAAAGTATTGATTGTAAGATATTTGGGCCTTACAGCCAAATGCTGCTAATATTAGCACAATTGTTAAAAAATATTTTTTCATTGCATGTTAATTTTAAATTCCCGTATAAGATTGAGGGGTAATGGCCCGAAGTTCAGACTTTACCTCCTCGGATATATTCAGATTATCTATAAAAGATGCTATCGACTCCTTTGTGATATGATCGTTTGTGCGGGTAAGAGCCTTGAGCGTTTCATAAGGATTAGGATAATTTTCCCTTCGGAGAATAGTCTGAATCCCTTCTGCCACCACTGCCCAGTTGTTGCTGAGATCTGCATCTATCTTTGCTCGATTAAGAATCAGCTTGTTTAACCCCTTCGTAAGAGACTTGAGGGCCAGCAGAGAGTGAGAAAGAGGAACTCCTATGTTGCGCAAAACAGTCGAATCCGTCAGATCTCGCTGCATTCTCGAAACAGGCAATTTGGCAGACAAGTGCGTATAAATGGCATTCGCAATGCCCAAATTACCCTCAGCATTTTCGTAATCTATTGGATTAACCTTGTGCGGCATGGCGGATGAGCCGACCTCACCTGCTTTGATCTTCTGCCTGAAATATTCCATTGAAATGTAGGTCCACATATCACGGCAAAAGTCAATAAGTATCGTGTTGATTCTCTTTAAGTTGTCAAATATTGCGGCAAGATTGTCGTAATGTTCTATCTGAGTTGTCGGGTAAGAACGCTGCAAGCAAAGAGTATCTTCAACAAATCTGCGCGCAAATTTATTCCAGTCAATATTCGGATAAGCCACATGATGTGCATTGAAATTACCTGTCGCACCTCCGAACTTTGCAGGATAGCGGGCCATCAACAATTGCTCTCTCTGCTCGTACAGTCTCGAATTAAAGACATCTATCTCTTTGCCCAGCCTGGTTGGAGAGGCCGGTTGCCCGTGAGTATGTGCAAGCATCGGAATATCTGCCCATTCAATCGAGAACTCTTTTAAAATGCCCATCACATTGTCAAGGGCAGGCATATAGACATCGCGAATACCTTCCATCAGGGAAAGAGGAATCGCAGTGTTATTTATGTCCTGAGAGGTCAGTCCGAAATGAATAAATTCAGAATATCCGCCAAGATTCATTCTCTTAAAAGCCTCTTTGATAAAGTACTCCACAGCCTTCACATCATGATTGGTGGTCTTTTCTATCTCCTTGATTTGATTTGCATCTTCTATGGAAAATGCTTCATAGAGACTTCTCAGCTCTACGAAAAGGTCCTTGGGAAAACACTCCAACTGCGGCAACGGCACTTCGCAAAGTGCGATAAAGTATTCAACCTCAACTTTTACCCTGTATCTGATAAGCGCAAACTCCGAGAAATATTCAGCAAATTGCTCAACCTGAGTATAATACCTGCCATCAATTGGAGATATCGCCATTAGAGGATTCAACATAACCGGTAATTTTAAGTCTATTGCTATTAATGTTCAATGTTAATCATTTTTTTTTGATTTTCGAGCCATTCTTTAAATTAAATCAACGGAATTGCTCGATAGTATGGTACAACTTAACGCACTCGACTGCCTCCTTCACGTCATGTACTCTCAAAATATCCGCACCGGCAAGCAACGCATGGAGGTGAATAGCGCAAGTTGCCGGCAATGAGTCTTGAGGAGTAATCCCTAAAGTCTCGTAGATCATCCGTTTGCGAGAAAGACCCACCAGAACGGGATGATGAAGTTGTCTGAGTGCAGACAGATTGTTCAGCAGCACGTAATTCTCCTCAATGCTTTTCGAAAAGCCAAAGCCGGGATCGATAATGTAGTCTTCCAACCCGACGAGAGCTGCCTTCTGCTCAAATTTGCGAAAGTAATCCAAAACTTCTGAAAGTATATTTTCGTACCGATACTGCTCATGCATAGTGGCACAGGTGCCTCGACGGTGCATTGCGATGTATGGAAGATGAAGAGATGAGACTACTTTAAGCATGCTGTCATCTTCAGATCCTGCAGAAATATCATTCACAGTCAGATGTCCGGCCACATCAAATGCTCTGGATACAATCTCGCTGCGAAAAGTATCAATGGAAAGTTGTACAGAAGAAGAGAAAGACTTTCTATTCCACAACTCGAGAACGGCATTAAGACGTCCCCATTCACACTCGGAGTCCACCATTTCCGCCCCCGGACGAGTAGAACAGGCTCCGATATCAATCACATCCGCACCCTCTTGAATAAGTCGCTCCGCTCTTGAGGCAAAAGCATCAATTTGACGGGCACGACTCTGTTCGAAGTAAGAATCATCATTGACATTGATAATCCCCATTACTTTAATATCTCTATTTGACATTGGCGGATAAAAGATTAACTTTGTAATTCAATACAAAGATATAATTTATTATGCTAATAGTGCTCGAAGGATTGGATGGTGCAGGAAAATCCACTCAACTTAAGATGCTCTCCGAATATGTGTCTTCCACGGGAAAACAGGTTCAGCATCTACACTTTCCAAGGTTTGATGCTCCAATTTTCGGCGATTTGATTGCTAAGTTTTTACGGGGTGACTTCGGTTCAATTGATCAGGTTCATCCGCAATTGGTAGCACTGCTGTTTGCGGAAGACCGTAAAGATGCTGCCGATATGATTCGAACATGGATTGCTGAAGGAAAATGCGTCATCTTAGACAGGTATGTCTATTCCAATATCGCCTTTCAGTGCTCAAAACTGACTTCGTCTAAAGAGGCCGCTGAGTTAAGAGAGTGGATTGTGGAGACCGAATACGGTCACTTCAATATTCCCAAACCGGATCTAAACCTGTTCCTTGACGTCCCTATTAAGTTTGTGGATGATAAACTCAAAAACACCCGCGAAGGGGCGGATAGAAAGTACCTTGAGGGTAAATCCGATATACACGAAGCGAGCATCAACTTCCAGATCGAAGTCCGAAAGCAATACTTGGAACAGAGCACCATCGACCCCGGATTTATCAGAATAGACTGCTCTGATAAAGATGGAGATATGCTCCCGGCAAAAAATATTTTTGAAAAAATTAAAAAAGAGGTTGAAACGATACTATGAGCTTTTTCAGAGCACTGTGCAGAATTATATTCGGACTGACATTCATTCTGTCCGGCTTTCTAAAATTGGTTGACCCTGTTGGCACAGGACTTATTGTAGAGGAGTATTTTACTCTCTTCCATTTGGGATTTATCGACAATCTGGCGGTTTATTGCGGTATGTTGCTCTCTTCCTTGGAGTTCATCATTGGCATTAATACGCTTCTCGGTCTAAGGATGAAAATCACCTCAATTGTGGGATTGATATTTATTTTCGGGTTTACTTTAGTTACGATCTACCTTGTTATATTCAACCCGATTAACGACTGCGGATGCTTCGGTGAGGCGATTCACCTGACCAATATGCAGTCTTTTTTGAAAAATGTGGTACTGCTGCTCTGCGCCCTGCTTATATTTTTTCAACGAAAAAAATATGTTCCCATCGTCCCGGCTCCGGCAGAATGGACATTTGTAGGTGTATTTTGGGCGGCAGGACTGTTGGTGTCCATAAACGCGCTTATCACCCTACCGCACATAGACTTCACGGCATATAAGGTAGGAACAGATTTGAATGCCGTTAAGTCTATGGATCAAGCGCAGTTCCGCACTACATTTACTTACAGTAAAAATGGAAAAGAAAAGGAATTTGAGTTGAACAACCTGCCGGACTCCACTTGGACATTTGTGGACTCTCAATCAGAATTGATCTCCGGATCCACCGAATCCGCACAATTGGACCTGATCCTTCGAGACAGCCTGGGAGAGTACACTGACCTGATATACAAATCCCACAGACTGATAGCTATAACTGTCTGGAAGCCGGATGACATGACTCATGCCCAATGGGAACGTGTTGATATACTGATAAATGAACTAAAAAGCATTGGTATGGATATCTATATATTCAGCAGTTCGGCAAATGTTCCCAACTTGTATAAGGATATAACATATTTAGCTGATTACAAGTCTCTTATCACGCTAAACAGGTCTAATGGGGGAGCTGTCTATTTCGCCAATGGCACTATAATACACAAGTGGTCCAATCGACACCTTGACAGAGTGCAGGTCAAAAAGATATTATCTCAGGATCCGGAAGTAATCACGGTTGAAGAACTGATCCATGAAAAACTCTTCATCTATATCTCAATTATAGGAACGATACTGCTTGTAATATTAATGCGCTATTTCTGCAGAGTATTCTACTACCATGAAAAGCACCTTGCTAAGAGTTCGCGGCAAAAGACTTCATAACTTTCTCGCTATAAGTCTTAGACACAGGGATATCCCCGACATCTTCAATACCAAACTCTATATAGATAAGTCCCTTATCTCTACGGATAATACTGACCTGGTCAAAATTAACCATATAAGAACGGTGACAACGAAGCACGTTGGTACCGGCCATAAAGTCTTCCATCACTTTCAAAGTATTGCGTAGCAGAAACTTAGTTACCTTACCTTTGTTAAGGTACCAAACATATACATAATTGTCGGCCGACTCTAAATATAACAAATTGTCTCTTTTGATAGAAAGACGCATCTCTCCCCTTTCATCATAAAACGAAAAAGTAGCAGGCTGAGGATGGTCATATTCGTAATCTTGGATAGCTTTCAGCCTCTTCAGCATTGCATTTTTTTCCTGCATTGAGAAGTAGAGAAGCGATATGGCGTAAGGAATAAGGAGCACGAGAGTTGTGTTTCTGATGGAATTTTTCATTACCTGCAGCAAACCTCCGGTCGGATTAGGTTCAACTATGAGAGAAAGGCTTGTATAGATGGCAGCCATTGCCAATATCTCTGCTAAGATCCATACTCCGAATGACCAGTAATGCAAAGTATGCTTCTTCGCATAATAGTACATTATCACCCTGCTGATAGCTACAACAAGGACTCCAACCAATATCAGAAGACTTAAATATACGTAGTACATAAACTCAGAGACGTTGTACCACTCTTTAGCATCAAATGGATTATATGCCATGATGAAGACCAAGGCAAAAACCGCAGTAAACACGACAAGCGAGATAATTCTTGACTTACTGCAGAGATATGCCGGCAACTTTTTATTTAAAAATTCATGAATCATTGTGCAAAAGTACAAGTAAATCCTTAATAAAAGTACTTTCAGGTAAAATCATTTGCCCCAAAATTTGGAAATTCGCCCCCAAAACAGCCTTTTTATCCCACTGATACTCTGAAAATCCCATTAATTTGGAAACAATGGTGTTTCGCAATTGCTTTGTATCAAAATTTATGAACGATGGAAAAGGGTATGAACTTAACACAGGCTTTCACCTTTGTGGAAAAATATGAAGAAGATGAGGTTTTAAAGTTTCAGGATGCAACGGCCGCATTGAGCTTTTGTCAGAAAGCGGACGGAGCCATTCTTGAAAACAGAGACTTCCAATATCAGGTAGTCGTACCGGCAGGAATGAAAAAGTCAAATAATGCAATCTTGCTGCTGCACGGTTTAAATGAGAGGACCTGGGATAAATACAATTCATGGGCAGATTACCTCTGCACTGCTACCGGCAGGCCTGTCATAATGTTTCCGATTGCGTTTCACATGAACCGTACCCCCTCTTCGTGGTACAACCCACGGAGCATAATGCCGTCTTTGGATCTTCGTAAGTCTGAGATAAACGGACTTGAAAACGCCAGCTTTGTCAATGTGGCATTAAGCTCCAGACTGTCTGCTGCTCCATTAAGATTTTATATTTCCGGCAGGGAATCACTCCTTAACATCGTCCAGTTGGTCCGTGAAATACGCAGTGGACAGCACCCGCTCTTCAGTGAAAAGACCAACCTGAATGTATTCGCATATTCGATCGGAGCACTACTTTCTCAAGTGATAATTCTCTCCAATCCCGACAATTTGTTCGACAATACCAAGTGGTTTTTCTTCTGTGGAGGCTCAATCTTCAATCAAATGAACGGTAATTCCAGGGAAATAATGGATCGTCAGGCGTATGATTGCATCAACAGCTTCTACACCAACGGCTTTTCATATATTAACGACACTATTGAAAGTGCCTTTCAGTCAATGGTACTAACCGAAACCAATAAAGAAGCGCGGGAAAGCACGTTTGCAAAGCTAAAAAACAAGATACGCGCCATCACTCTGAAAAAAGATGTCGTCATCCCTACCCATGGAGCAATTGCCGCATTCGGGGAGCAAACAAGTCGAGACATATTGACGGAAATTGACTTTCCTTTCGATTACACTCACCAAAATCCATTCCCGACGAACAAAAAAATAGCTCCCGAGCTATTGTCAGGAGCTTTTAATGACATATTCAGTACTGCCGCAGCCTTTGTAGGATAGTGTCGGCCGTGCTGCTTATAGAGTTGAATAGTTTTTGCCGTACTCAATTTGTTGCTTCAAAAAGTCATCACCATAGACAACTTTGTAATCCACAATTTTGTCCCCTTCCATAACGGGAACGATATCAGGGTTAATAAAGCCTCTGTATGGTTTCAGTCCAAGTGAATTGTACCTTTCTCTAACTTCCTTGTGAAGTTGAGGGTCTATGTTGACGGCATATTTCATTATCAGGTTCTTTCCCGCCTCATAGTCACCTTCCGATTTGATCCTCTGGATCTCTTTAAGCAGTTCCGCAAACAGACCTCTCAGCTTGGCATAGTCATTAATGACAAAATAGGTCTTGCCATCGCGGACTTTCTGCTCTATGACGTTCTCGGCCTTGCCATTTTCAAAGCACCACTGAGCTATAAGTTTACGACACTGCATGTGAGCCTGAGTATTGGTCTTGCCAAGTTCAACTCTTGTAAACTGGGTAAAGATACCGTTCCTGATATAGTTCATATATTCAGCCCTGTACGCCTGCGGATCGTCCAAAATACCCAATTCAACCAATTTTGCATCGGCAAGATAATAGAGAGCAAACAGATCTGCCCGAGCCTCCTCAAGCGGAGAACTGTACTCTCCGAGTGCATTAGGCGACACACCCGGCATCAGCTGCCCTGATCCGTGACCGAGACATTCGTGCAGATCGGTATGAAGGTTATCTGTGATCGAACCATATTTCTTGATAAAGTCAATCTCAGCCTGGTCCCACGCAAATTCCGAGAGGACGCTCTTGGGCCTCTGCTGTGAAGCCTTATCATAAGCATCCGTAATATTGGCAATCGTAACGGACTTAGAGCCATATTCCTTTCTAATCCATGCTGAATTAGGCAGGTTAATACCTATAGCGGTAGCAGGATAACTGTCACCTGCAATACATGCGACATTGATCACTTTGGCTGAAACTCCCTTTACCTCCTGCTTCTTGTATTTTGGATCAATCGGTGAATTATCCTCAAACCACTGAGCATTACCGCTGATAATATCAGTACGCTTTGATGCCTCTTTGTCTCTAAAGTTCACAACTCCTTCAAACGTAGCCTTGCGGCCGAGAGGGTCATTGTAATCCTCTACAAAGCCATTCACAAAGTCAACATCCGACTTCGTATCGCCTACCCATGTTATATTGTACTGATCCCACATTTTTAGGTCACCTGTCCGGTAATATTCAATAAGTTCGGAGATATACTGCTTCTGCACATCATTTTCAGCGACGGCTTCAGCTGCCTCAAGGTGACCGACTATCCGCTCTAAAGCAGGAGAGAAGACCCCTCCGACTTTATAAACCTTCTCGACAATCTTGCCGTCCTGCTTAACGAGACGGCTGTTAAGTCCGTATGCGACAGGCTCATTGTCTCCCGGTATTTCCATTTTATTATAGAATTTGACAGCTTCGTCTTTTGTGACTCCGTCATAAAAATTAACTGAGGAGGCAAGAAGAAGGTCTTTATCATCTCCCTGATATTTTCTCTGTGAATATAGCGTCGGATCAAAAATAACTGGAAGCAGCGCTTCTTTCATATCCGACATACCTACTGCATCCATCAGAGATGCAAAATATTCCCGACTGCAAGCAGGCAATATCTTATCCTCTGCATAGTGATGGTGAATCCCATTGCTGAAAAACACTCTTTTGGCATAAACAAGGAAATCTGCGTACTCTTGACTCTCTTTGTCACCGGTATAATTCTCAATAATAGCCTCAAGTACCTTTCTAATCTGCAGATTAAATTTGAAATTCTGGTCCCAGATAATGTCTCGACCACATTTGGCAGCTTCGCTCAAATGATAGATGTACTCTTTCTGCCGGAGTGTCAAATCTTCCCATCCGGGGATTTGATATCTCAATACCTCTATGTCGGCAAACTCGTCAACCGTGTAAATAAATTCTTCTGTCGCCTCCTCTTTCGGAGCACATGAAGTGAGACCAAGTCCCAGTCCAAACACAATAATCATAATTTTAAATAACTTATTGAAAAAACTTTTGGCATAAAAGCCTAATGAGTTGATGAACCTGCTCGGACTGTAATAATATTCGGCATATTTGATATCTTTTCTGAGAGTAATCTCTCCTCTTTCTGCCGCATATTTGATCCGGTCTATCTGACGGTCAAGCTGTTTCATGCTTTTAATTTCACTATAATTATAAATCTTCTTCATCTTCGTCGTTTTTAAATAATATTTTTACAAATGTTCTAACCATGGCATTGATAAACAGTTTCTTTCTGCATATTATCAACACTATCGTGACCAGCAGAAAGACTCCTCCCACAATAAGAAAGCCGTAAACCTGCGAACTCAACAATTCACCAACCCACAATCCGAGAGCTACCGCTAAAAACGAGAGAGTAAAAATTGCTACAAAAGCTATAAGTATCCATGCGAAGATGATGTTCACCGCACTCGACAACTGCTTGGTAGTCTTTAGTTTAAACTCATCTATCTTGATGTTTACATACTCTTTTGCAGAATCGCCTATATCTGATATAGGTTGTGTAAATTCTTTAATTTCCATGATTATTCTTTATATGCGTCGTACGCTTGCTTTGCTGCTTTAGCTTTACGTTTGATATTCTTCGCCTCTGAGCTTACTTTATCTTCAAACTCATCAGCACACTCTTTTACCTTTTGTTTAGCTTTTGCATATCCTGTCTGAGCAGCATCAAAGCCTTCATCCATGCTGTCTTTAATCTTTTCGCGAGCCTGAGTGCCTTTATCGGATGAAAGATAAAGAGCTGCAGCCGCCACTCCTATCAGAGCACCGGCCATAAATGAGAAAAATGATTCGGGTTTCATAATTATCTGTTTTAAAAAATTAATACTGATGCAAATATAAGATAATAATAGATACATTTGCGCAATTTTTGAACCTCAACATTATGGGAAAAGGTATTGTCACTATTTTACTTCTGCTTGTATCAAACAGTTTTATGACTTTGGCCTGGTACGGCCACTTGAAATTCGGAGGAGCCAAATTTTTATCAAAATGGGGGCTGTTCGGCATCATCATTACCAGTTGGATGATTGCTTTTTTTGAATATTGTGCGCAGGTCCCTGCAAACAGAATAGGCTTTCAAGGCAACGGCGGCCCTTTCTCACTCATGCAGCTCAAGGTAATTCAAGAGGTCATCACTCTTGTTATCTTTGTAATCTTCTCCACAATCTTCTTCAAATCTGAAACGATCAAATACAACCACATCATCGCATTCATCTTTATGATTCTTGCGGTCTATTTTATCTTCAAGAAGTAATCTTCTAACAATATTACTTCATCTTTGCAGCAAGTTTTGTGATTCTTGTATAGGATTCGTCGATGCGGGATTGGGGAATTTTGCCGGCCTCTACCAGTTTGGCGATCGTGGCGATAGTCTTACGCAGAGTTACCGGATCTGCGCGTGAAAAGATAAACATATCTACTCCAGCATTAATTGCAAGCTCAACTGCTTCATCCGTTGTCCATTTTTCAGTAATTGCACCCATACTCATATCATCCGTCATTATAACCCCGGAATATTTCATCTCTTGACGGAGAAGTTTCGTCATAGTGTTGTATGAAAGGGTGGCAGGATATGTGGCGTCGAGGTTTTTATTGAACACGTGGGCACTCATTATCGCATCACATTTGCCTGCGGCAATCAGCCTCTTATAAGGAATAAGTTCCTGTTCACTCCATGTATTAGTAACATCCGTAAAGCCGTTGTGAGTATCTGTTACCGCGCTGCCGTGGCCGGGAAAATGCTTGTAAACAGAGATTACCTTATGAGCTTTCTGCTTATCATAAAATACCTCCGCAATGTTTGCAACGACCTCCGGATCGGAAGAGAAACTCCTTCCCAACGCTCCTATGGCAGGAGAAGAAGGATTGACATTGACATCAACGACAGGAGCACAGTTCATTGTAATATTGGAACTTGCAACCATGTTGGCAATAACCTCCGCATAAAAATCAGTTGTATCAGGATTGTTTAGAGTACCGATGTATTGGGCCTGTACGGTAGCAGGATAACCATATTGTGTCTTCAAGCGGCACACCTTTCCCCCTTCCTGGTCAATCGCGATAATCAGATCATAGTCAGCAGCATTGCGCAAATTGGCTGACAGTGCCGTAACTTGAGAGCGAGACTCTACATTCCTCACTTCCGTCCCCCATTTCTCGAAGAGAATAATACCACCGACCTTCAGATCCTGCACCATCTTCTTCATATCTCCGGTGAGTTCCGGACCGCAACCTGCAACTCCGACAAGCATCATCTTGGATATCTTTAATTCCAAAGCCGACAGCGTATCCTTTTGTACGGGTGTGGGTTCTACAGGTTCCTCAGGCTCTATTTTGGCACAAGAGAATAAAACAAAAGAAATTGTGAGAGCAGCGAACAGGTATTTGAAATATTTCATTTTTTTAATTTTAAACGTGCAAATGTAGTGCAAAACTGCCTAAATTATCAAATTTGAAAAGATGTTTGTTATCTTTGCTGGTTCTAAACAATATCAAATGAATTCACGAAAGGATTATACATACAGAGTACGGTGCATTATCACATTTGTTGCGTTGTTCGTTGCCTTGTTCGCAGTGACCTCGTGTCATCCGGAGGACAAAAACAGAGACAATCGCTCTGTCATTATCTACATTGCTGCAAATAACTCTATATCAAGTTATGCTGAAGATTGTATTGAAGAACTTAAGAAAGGATATATACCTTCCAACGGCACAAAGCCGGACTATTTGATTGTATACGTGAAGTATCCAAGTTCAGCTCCAACCCTTACCAGATATTATCTTAATGACAATCAGGAACTTTGCGAGGATATACTTTTTACTTATCCGACATCTCAGAATTCTGCAGACGCAGATGTATTGGAACAGGTACTTAATGATGCCGAATCTGCCTGTCCGGCCGATTTGCACGGCTTGATTTTGTGGTCTCATGCCAGTGGCTGGCTGCCTCAAGGTTATTATGACAATCCTATAGAACAATTGCAAAATTTAGAGCGAGCCCCATACGATCCTTATTCACTTATTGTCAAGAGTGATCAATCCAAATCTTTTGCCGAAGATAATTACAGCCAAATTGAAATTCCGGCGTTATCAGCTGCTCTACCTCAACATTATGAGTTTATCTTGTTTGATTGCTGCCTGATGGGGACAATAGAGGTCGCATACGAGTTGAAAGACAATTGCGATTATCTACTTTTTTCACCTACAGAGATATTGGCAGAGAGCTTCCCATACGCCACAATGATGGACAAACTTTTCAATTATGAAAACCGAGCTTACGCCCTTCAGAAAGTCTGCAACGATTATTATGATTATTATCAGGCCAAAACAGGCAATTCACAATCAGCAACTGTCTCACTGGTACGCACCTCAGCATTGGATTATCTTGCATCTACCTGCGCGACTGTCTATGATAACAACAGATCAAAGATGAGTACTGTCGACGCATCTTCCGTACAGCCCTATTTCCGATATCAAAAGCATTGGTTTTATGATCTGGATGATTACATCTCGAGAATAGCCTCAACGCAGGAGTATGCCAACTTCACGACTGCGCTCAATAATGCCGTAATCTATAAGGCCGCAACAGCAAAATTTTTATCTATCGAGATAAAAAAATATTCGGGATTAGGTACTTACATACCAAACCCCGATTATCAATATCTCAACAACTACTATAAGTCATTGAAGTGGAACCAAGCCACGAAAATGGTGGAGTAATGCTATTTCTCGTCAGAGAAAAACCTCTTATAGAGTCCCTCAAATACCTGCCCGTGCCTTGCCTCATCTTTGCACATCTCATGAACAGTATCATGAATGGCATCGTAGTCAAGTTGCTTTGCCTTAGTCGCGATACGCTTTTTATCCGCACAGGCTCCGGACTCAGCTTCCATTCTCTTTTTAAGATTAGTCTTGGTATCCCATACAACCTCTCCTATGAGTTCGGCAAATTTGGCGGCATGTTCAGCCTCCTCAAATGCTATTCTCTTGAAAGCCTCTCCGATTTCAGGATAGCCTTCACGATCGGCTTGACGGCTCATAGCTATATACATACCCACTTCGGTACATTCTCCCGTAAAATGGGCCTGTAAGCCATCCCAAACCTCTTTATCACATCCTTTTGCGACACCTGTTCTGTGTTCATCAGCCCACGAAAGGTCCTTTGGAGCCTCTTTTACTTCTTTAAATTTGGAAGCCGGCGCTTGACAAATTGGGCACTTCTCAGGTGGTTCCGGTCCTTCGTGAACATAACCGCATACGGTACAAATCCATTTTTTACTCATAATACATTAGTTTTAAAGTGTAAATTATAATCATTTAAATTTTATACAAATTAAAATATAATTATTGGAATTACCAAAAATATCTTGACAAATTGTTTACAAAAGAAAAGATTATTATCTTTGCGCCCTGCTAAAAAGGAAACTTTTTGGTGCAATGGGGTTCGGAAAGTCCGGACTGAGTAACACATTTTTAATTCATTATGAAACAAATCACTATCAACGGTACACCTCGAGTTACCGGCAAAAAAGCTGACGTAAAAAGCGTTCGTAAAGGGCAAAGAGTACCCTGCGTATTGTATGGACAAGGCATTGAAAACGTATCTTTCTCTGTAGATGAAAAAGATCTTTCAGTAATTACCGACACTCCGTATTCACACATTATTAATGTAAACATCGAAGGCAAAGAGCAATTGGCAGTTATCCACGAAGTTCAGTACAATCCTGTAACAGACAAAGCGATACACGCTGATTTCCTTGCAATTTCATCTGACAAACCGGTTGTTATCGATGTTCCTATTAAAGTAACCGGTAATGCCGAAGGTGTTAAGATCGGCGGTAAACTTTCGGTAAGTGCCCGTAAACTTCGTATCTCCGGAACTATCGATAAGTTGCCTGATGATATCACTATTGATGTCACTTCTTTGCAAATTGGCAAACAGATCAGTGCAGGTGACCTTAAGTATGACGACTTCAAGATTGTATCACCTAAGCACATGATTATCTGCGCTGTAAGAATGACACGTGCCGTCGCTGATACAACAGATACTACTGACGCAACAGCAACTGCAACTGCAGCAACAACAGCCGCTCCTCAGCAGTAATATGATTGGGTATGAACTGTCTTATAGCTGGATTGGGAAATATCGGCGCTGAATACAGCAATACCCGTCACAACATTGGATTTATGGTGTTGGATGCCTGGGCTCAGGCATCCAACACCTTTTTTACAAACGGCAGATATGGTGCTACTGCTGAAATTTCTTTTAAAGGGAGTAAATTCACCCTTTTAAAACCATCCACATATATGAATCTGAGTGGAAAAGCCGTAAATTATTGGCTACAAAAGTGTAAGATTCCAAAAGAAAATCTTCTGGTTGTGGTGGATGATCTCGCACTTCCTTTCGGCACTTTACGTATGCGCAAAAAAGGGAGTGACGGTGGACATAATGGCTTAAAAAGCATAGACTATTGTTTGGCGAGCAATGAGTACGCACGTCTTCGCGTAGGTATCGGCAACGGGTTTAAAGATGGAGGGCAGATCGACTACGTGCTCGGCGAACTTCTTCTTGAAGAGAAGCGCAAATTACCACTTGTCATTGACAGCGCAATCGCTGCCGTAAAATGTTTTGCGACTGAAGGCGTGGAAAGTGCTATGACCAAATATAATCACTCGGTCATAGAAGATTCGTCAGCTTCATCAAATGATGAATAGAGTCGATCCATGTCGCGACGATCTTTCTTTGTCGGACGACCGGATCCACGATCACGTTTAAGAAAAAATGTCTCCACCGGAGCCTTCAATTTGTCAATCTCGCTCTGAGGTGTAAGATTCAGTGCATACTTCTCTACCTCTTTGGCACCCACTCGCTTTTCTATCGGAGCAAGCACTTTATAGATATAGTGGACGGAGCCCTTCCGAACAGAGATGACATCACCCGGCTTTACTTCTCGGGAAGGCTTGATATCCATATTGTTAACGGTAATTTTGCTACCCCTGCAGGCATCTGTGGCCTCAGTACGTGTTTTATAAACACGTATAGCCCATAAAAACTTGTCTATTCGTGTTGAGTCCATAATAACTGCTATTTTTCTCCCTCTACATGGTCCGGCACTGACTCGTCAATATAAGCATCCTTTTCTTCCTTAACAGGCCTGATGTGGACCTCGAGAAGGTTGGTATTTTGCTCCTTTGGAGTAATGAATAGATCATCCGCATCGGCCGGAATCAATATTGACTCTCCACACTTAATCTCCCAGCCCTCAGTTGCTTTGCTATTGACTACCTGCAACATTGCACATCCCTGTGTGCAGAAATAGAATATAAAACTATTAAACTTGTCAGTATCAACCTTATATACCTCCCTTAATCCCAAGTTGTTAACTGTAAAATGTTCACAATCTACAATATTCTTGATCCCGTGGACGTCTCTGTGGTAATACACATTCTCATCATACTTGTTATAATCGATACAATCAATAGCATCTTCCAAATGCATCTTTCTTGCAGTAAGGTGATTATGTTCACGTCCCCAATCGTAGAGTCTGTAGGTAATATCAGATGCCTCCTGAATTTCTGCTATTACAAGTCCACCACCTGCCGCATGGACAGTACCGGCCTTGATAAAGAAGCAATCTCCCTTTTTCGGATGTTAGAGATTCAATATCTCCTCAACAGTTTCGTCTTTACACTTTTGATAAAACTCCGAAGCGGTAACCTTACGATTAAAACCCATATAGATTTTAGCCTCAGGAGCGGCTTCCATGACATACCAAAGTTCATCTTTTCCGTATGAGTACTCTCGCTCAAAGGCAGTAGCATCATCGGGATGCACCTGCACGGAGAGAAATCCCCTTACATCCAACATCTTGACAAGTATAGGAAAATGGAGATTAAAATAATCGAATATATTGTCTCCCACAAGGTCTCCCATATAAGTTTCTATGATCTCATTGAGAGTACTTTCCTCTAAAAAGCCGTTTGCAATCACCGAATCATTCTCATCCATTCCGGACAAATCCCAACTCTCCCCTATATCATTAATATTGACAACAGGAGTATGCGTCTCTTCATCGATAGGTACTGCTTTATTATAGTGTCTGACGAGTTTATCTCCTCCCCAAACTCTCTCTTTTAGAATAGGGACAAATTTAAGAGGGTACAGTTTTAACATTAGATAGCTTTTTAAATAAAAAAATAATTATCAACACAACGAAAATGAATGATGCAATGTAAACCCTGATATACTCCTGAGTCGGCATAATATCCATCAACCCCTGATTCATTCCAAGGTCGGGAAATGACCTTGACAAAATCGTGGCATTGGTATTATTTACACAATGCATAAACATCACTGCCCATATTGAGTGTGTACGGTAGTAAATCCAACCAAAAAACGCGCCAAGAATAAACGCCGGAATCGCTTGCCATGGATTAAAATGAATCAGTGCAAATATAAATGACGACCATATAATTGCCTTTACCGGAGTAGTATGCTGCAGCAACCCTCTAAGCATCACACCTCTGCACAGCATCTCTTCGCAGAAAGGTGCCAAAATAGAGACCGCCAATAAAGAATCCACTATATCAGTTTTCATAAAAGCAGACTCAAACACCTTCTCCCAATAATCATTCATCGGTATCAATGTCGAAACAGGCTCAATGATCAACCCGAGCAAAAGCACACACACCGCAATCAATACATAGAAAATCACCGGATTGACCCTTCCATAATCAGGCTGATTAACTTTAACCGGAGACACCTGCATGTTTTTAGCATAATAAGATTCTGCAAGTATATAGATAAATGGAGGCAACATCAGTAGCAAATAGCTGAAAGACTGTGATTTCCAGAGAAAAAAGGAAGAAGAAGGAAACCATCGCGGTATCATTCCGATAATTGAACTAAATATCGTACCTATGACAGCCAACACAAGGACAATCTTAAAACACGACCAAAGTGCAGGCTGATAATATTTAATATTTTTGAAAGAAAGAGTCATATTACACTATTTGTATCTTTATTTTTCAAATTTAGCTATTTTTGCACAAACAAATGAAGATATGTCATTATTTGGCAGCATAAAAAACTTTTGGAACAATCTTCATTCTAAAAAGATTGTGCGAATACTCTTGAATAAGTATACGCTGATAACTCTTGTCTTCATCATATATGCATTCTTGATTAACAACAACAATCTTAAAGAGTTCTTCAATGTCAATTCCAAGATTGAACGACAAAGGGAACAGATGAAAGAGTTGCAAATGGAGACCGATGCCAACAACGAAAAAATACATCAGTTGCAGTCAAGTAAAGACTCCCTTGAGAAGTTTGCAAGGGAACAGTACAATTTCGTTCAGGACAGTGAAGATCTCTACATTATAGAGGAGCCTCAACTATAACTGATATGGAGGTTCATTTGAATAGTCATCTAAATGATTTTTCCACAAATATTTATCTGTCTCTTTAACAATAACCCCTGAAAGCAGTAAAATTGCTACCAGATTTGGAATTGCCATCAAGGCATTCATAATATCGGCAATGTTCCATACGAGAGAAAGGCTCATAATCGAACCGAAAAAGACTCCGATAATCCACAAAAAACGATAAATACCTATAGCCCACCTTCGTAAAGTATGATTTTGGCCTACGAGATACTCGACAGCCCGCTCCCCGTAGTATGACCATCCGAGAATAGTAGAAAAAGCAAAAGTGACAATGCCGACAGAGAGCACAATTGGCCCGAATACCGGTATTTTGCTGAAAGCAGCCTTAGTCAAAGCGGCCCCTTGAGTATGGTCAATATCCGGAAATGCAATAATACTGCTTACAAGTACCAAACCGGTAAGTGCACAAACCACTACAGTGTCCCAGAAAGTACCGGTAGAGGAGACGAGCGCCTGGCGAACAGGATTTCTTGTTTGAGCTGCAGCGGCAACAATAGGTGCAGATCCCATACCTGATTCGTTGGAGAACAGCCCGCGGGCAATACCGAATCTAGCAGCCATCATCACCGTGGTCCCGACAAATCCTCCTCCGGCAGCACGTGCTGTAAAGGCTGATTTACAAATAAGAGTAACAGCTTCACCCAAGAAGTGCCAATTCATTCCCAAAATAACAATGCATCCGAGAGCATAAAAAATTGCCATAAACGGGACAAGAGCAGAACAGACATTTGCTATCCCTTTGACTCCGAAAACAATAACGAGAGCGACACAAATTGCAAGTATTGCACCGATCCAATATGTTGACAACCCGTAAGTTTCATTCAAAAGCAGAGAGATGGAATTGGCCTGAACCGTATTACCGATCCCAAAAGCGGCAATAGCAGTAAAAATGCAAAACAACACTGCAAGCCACTTCATCTTAAGGCCTCTCTCCAAAGCATACATCGGACCTCCGAGCATGGTCCCCTTCTTTGTCTTGACTCTGTACTTTACGGCAAGCAAACCCTCAGAATATTTCGTAGCTATGCCCAAAACCCCTGTGATCCAGCACCACAGAACAGCGCCAGGCCCCCCAAGAGCTACTGCGGTAGCAACTCCGACAATATTACCGGTGCCAATAGTGGCGGCAAGAGAGGTGGCAAGAGCACCAAACTGGCTCACATCACCATGCGAATCCTTATCCTTTGTTACGGACATCTTGATGGCCTTAAATATCTTTAACTGAGGAAATTTAAGCCTGACGGTCATGAATAAGTGGGTACCAAGAAGCAGAATAATCATCGGCCAGCCCCATACTGCAGAGGATATGGCGTTAATAATATCGGAAAAAGAGTTCATAAAGTGTTTAAGTTTTTCTATCTTTGCAAAGATACTCAAATGATTGTTTAGTTATATTATGATGAAGAAGCATTTTTTAAGATTTTCAGCACTTACTGCATTATTATTTTCGGCACTTTTCTTTTCGAGCAGCAGCTGTCAAAAAGATCCCGACCCTGTAGTACCGGGAGATTCTGATCCCGATTATTCCGCCAAAATCTATCTCAGAAAGGAATACATGGATGTTTACTATTATTGGTACAAAGATGTGAAGAGCAGAAATGCCTCTCTGGATGCCACTCAATACGACATTTATGATTTCTTTGATGCCATGCTCTACTCTAAGGACAGATGGAGTTGGATGGAAAATAAAGATTCATACATTTCTTCCGAAACGGGAGTTGTCTCCGGAACTTACGGTGCCAGTTTATCCCAGCCGGTCGAGTACTACAATGATTACTCTGTCAAGGTAAGATATGTCTTCCCCGGATCTCCGTTTGCCGATCAGGGTGTTACACGCGGATGGACTCTTACTCACATCAACGGTGTAGAGGTAATGACACTCATCCGAAACAAAACTTACAGTTCTGAATATGCAAAGTCCCCACAAACATTTACTTTTTTGGATCTGAATGGTCTGCCAAAGACATTTACGGCTACTGCCGCCACTTCCCTCTCAACCAGATCATTCTTAGAAGCAAAAGTTTTCTACCCTGTAGATTTTAACGGCCTCACCGAGCCTGTCGGATACTTCAACTATAGGACATTCAGAGGTACGATGCTTGACGATATCAGAGAGTCAATGGCCATATTTAAGGCCGCCGGAGTCAAGAAACTTATTTTAGACTTGAGATACAATGGAGGAGGGGACAGTAATGCAAGTCAACTTTTGGTCAATTTCCTTGCCCCTGCATCTGCAGACGGAGAAGTTTATGTAACCCGCATGCATAATGACCTTTTGGCCTCTAACAACCAAACCTACACTATTTCAAGAGACGGCAACGCACTTGACCTGGACGCCCTCTATTTCATCATGGGACACGGAAGTGCCTCAGCCAGTGAAATGGTATATAACGGCCTCAGACCGCTGATGACTACCAAATGTGTGGGTGACACAACGTATGGCAAACCGAACGGTATGTATGTGCTGATGTATCCCGGAAGCAACACTGACTATTCTAATTACAATAAAGGCGACTATTCGGCCCTTAAATATGTCTTCTTGCCAATTTGCTTCTACAACAAAAACAAATTGGGAGAAAGTATCCCTGATGACGGCTTTATTCCGGACAACTACCGGGCCGATGACATGTATCACGACTTCGGTGTCACTGAAGACAACATAAAAGCATGCCTGACACATATTGCGACAGGATCATTCCCTACCCTGCCGAGCAAAGTTGCAACCTCGAGTTCCTCTACTTCGAGACGATCAGGTAGTAAGATCAATCTCGCCGAGGAAGAGGTTTCTGAGCATTACGGCTCTGATCTGGTGAAGAAGCACTAAGGTAACAGCCCTCTCTTGACAGAAGGTGATCCAAGTTGGCAATTCCGTAGAGAATAATTGCCGTTACAACTGAAGAGTGTTCCTGATATTCAGGGATGCTCTTGTTGTATAAGTCTCTCTCTGTGTGCCAAATCTCTCTGTAATCGAAGTTATATCCCTTTGGATCGGTCAAATCAGTTGTGATGGTAGGAACTCCCGCCATCGCAAAATAAGCGTAATCCGATCCACCTGCCGTTGTTGGCTTAGGTCTGATTCTGGTGTTAATCCTTACGGTAAACGGAAAGTCGTGATTGATCTGATCTATCCCTTTACAGATAGATACAAAGTCATCATACATTGCCTTCGGCACTGAAATACCTGTACATACCGTCGGACCGCCATCACGATTCATCATATTAGATATTTTAGGCAATGCCTCAGGATGCTGCTCTACCCAATATTTTGAGCCGAGCAATCCGGCCTCTTCACCTGTCCAAAGACAAAACAGAATGGTCCTCTTAGGGCGTGCACCTGCAGTTGCCAAAAGCCTTGCAGCCTCAAGCGTAACAGCAGATCCTGAACCGCAATCGACACCTCCCGTTGCGACATCATACGCATCCAAATGTCCGCTCATAATCACATATTCTTCCGGGAATTCGCTTCCTTCAAGAACCCCTATGATATTTCTGTATTTTACAGGTCCGGGTTTGAAATGATTTCTGATATCAAATTCCAGCTGAAAGTACTCACGTTCTTTAACTTTCTTCTCAATAATAGCATACTGATCCTCATCCAGTTTGATTTCCGGCAGCTCCGGCAAAGAGTCAAAAGTGTACTCACGGTGATGCTTTCTATCATAAAGAACCCTGATCGGAGAAGATGCAGACTGAATGAAGCCAAGAGCACCTGCTTCAACCATCTCTTTTCTCATAAAAGTAGTATCAATCGGCCAACCTTCACTTTTACCGGGAATAAGCACCCAGGCACCGTTAAGTGTACCAACCATTCTCTTGAAAGAGACGGTATCTTTTGGTGCAATCACAACATGTCCGCGCTGCACACCTTTGGTCCCTGCAGTATATGACGGCGTGGCAAAATGCAAAATCATCCCGTCATCACTCAGCATACGGCCGAACCAAGGCCCGCGATTAAAACCGACGGGTACATCTCCGACTTCTTCGACTATCACTTTCAATCCCCACTTTTTAAATGTTGCAATAGCCCACTCTTCAGCGGTAATCAAAGCATCCGAACCGATAAACCTTCCACCGATTTTGTTGCTTAGAACATCCAGATGTTTCATTGCCTGATTGTCTGTTTTAGCTATTTCAATGATCCTCATGACCGTAGAGTCCTGAGCCTCAACTCCCACGCAAAACAGCAAAAGAAAGATTGTAAGTAAAGCAAGTTTCTTCATAGTTTTATTAAAAATCAAATTCACTACAAACTTATAAAAAAATAAGAAAACCGCGGTTAAAATGAGCCCAAAATGGCCTAATAGTCCATTTTTTTGCGGTTTTTTTTATTTTTTTTTGGTTATTTGAAAAAAATACCTACCTTTCGCAAAGAAATGTAATTATTCACTAAACTAACTACAAATATGAAAGAACTTATTGACTCAATTAAAGCTGAAATCGACATCTTCACAAAAAATGCTGATGCACAACTAAACAAAGGCAATAAAGCTGCAGGTACTCGCGCAAGAAAAGCAGCTTTGAATCTAAGCAAGATGATGAAAGAATTTAGAAAAGTTTCCGTAGACGCTTCTAAATAAGATTTCGCGTATTGAGATTGTAGAGAGGCCCTTCCATGGAAAGAGCCTCTTTTTTTATACCGACTGTTGAGGAACAACCACCCCCGTTTTTTGGAGTTCATTCCATAACCAAAGATTTCCGTCAGAAACCTTTAAGACTATAAATTTAACTATAAGCATTGTCTCCTCCTCTTCAGCAAGACGATATGTTATCCTGCAGACCGTCTCCTGATCGACCTCAGATGGAATAGACTCTGTGTAATTGATATGCATATATTTATTTTGGTCATCTGTCTGTATCCTGTATGTCTTTCTCGCACTGCTATATGCCTGCTGAAATAAATCATCATCATATTCAAGCACACAACTGCCTTTTATATAGAGGCCTATGTTGGTTGAGGACTCAAACAGGATGCGTTCCGCAGACTTGACAACCACAGGATCCGGTGGCTCCGGTGGTTCAGGTTTAGGTCCGGGGCACGACACAGCTGTTGTGATAGCCACAATAAACAATAAGAATCCTATTTTAATCAGTTTTTTCATATCAATTTAGTGTAACTGAAAGTCTCTTCTTCAAAATTTCCACAGAGCCGTCTGTGTATTGAATTTCCGCCATCACAATGTATATGCCTGCCTGCTCAAATGGAAATATCAATTCAGAACACTGTATTCCATTAATAGTCCACGTAATAGAGTCAGTCTCCTCCACCAAGTTTAAAACATTAAATCGAAGCTCATCTCCAACTTTATAGCTTTTATCCATCCCCGCTATCAGTGGGAACTCTGATACCATCTTCATCGTCTGAAACGGCATCGTAAAAATCTTTCCCTTTTGCGAGCCGAGAACATAATATAACAAACAATCATAATTGGATCCTGATTTCAGGTTGGTAAAGTCATATGAATTGCCATATACAGCCACAGTATCAGCCTGTATATCAATATCTTGCTTCCAGACAACATTCCAATATCCGGTACTTGTCTTGTCGACAGTCCACTGCAACTTTGCAGTTGTCTGATTAGGCTCTATCGAGTAACCGATTATTACAGGAAGATTCCACGTATTGTCTTGAACAACATTTATCAACATTCCTTTAGATCCTTTGATTATACCTGTCAACCCATAGCCGACTCCGTTGCCTGACCAATCTTTCAAAGGAAAAGTTTCGGCAGAATGAATGGCCGAGACATTACCCGTGCCGGGAAAAAAAGCCTGAGACTCATCCGTCATCTCTCCTCCATTTGACGGAATAATCATTGCGCACTGATGTGCTAAACAAGCATTTACCGCATTTGTCCGCCATCTCATGGCCGCACTCATTGAGCCGGCGAAATTGGTTGTTTTATCCACATGATATACCACAAGTCCGTCTCCCCCGATATATTTATCCCACTTTGTTCCATCCCTGTATTCGATATAAAAATTTTCCTGTGAATACGAAGTCATGAGCCTATATCCCAAGCTAACTGAATACACCGGCAATATTTCCAATTGATGTTGTTCCGACCTCAGTGGAGTCATATATGTTACTCCTATCAGCTCTCTTTCAATAATATTCAGATATGGAGGCGTCTTCCCCCCATTATTATAATTGCCTCTGTCCATTATTGAAATGGGGCCAAACAGTCCTTTTGACAAGCCTTCGGTCTCTCCATTAACATCGTACATATCCAACAACCCGAGAAAGTGGCAATATTCATGGGCGATAGTTCCAATTCCGGCGGGAGTTTTCCCCGATGCGCCGGAAAATTCGGAATAACACGAGAAGTTCGCAATCTTTTTACCGTCAAAGTATATTTGAGAACCGGAGATATTCCACGACTGCGGCCAGATGGTATTATCACCTCCACCCTCAGCTTCATTATAGCCTGCAAAAATTATAAAAACATTATCCACTATGCCGTCATTGTCATAATCATAATTGGCAAAATTCACACCGTCAGCATCGGCAAGCGAACATGCCTGAGCAACAAGTTCCTTGATATTTGCATCCGTTCCGGTAGTGGAATTACCTCCGTAGTAGCTATGGCTCTGGGGAAGAGTCACGACATTGCAGACATCGAAAGTAAAGTTGCACACACTTCCGAGGTTATCCCTGAAATAATCTCGCACACTGCCGGTAGCCCCATTGTCCGAATAATTCAACTGATTGAACAAGTTGAATATATCGGATCTGATCGATGCCGAAGTAAATTTAATATTTGAAAATTGGACGGGAATAACAATTGTCTTTATATTGAAATCAGCTTTTGTTAAAACAATTGATTGCATATCAACAGTCCTGTACAACATTCTTTGCTCTACATTGCGCAAAGGGACACTCTTTGTAAAGCCCTCCTTTGAACTTGAAGTAACCCTTCTGTCAGAAATGATTTGGATGCCTGCTTCATATTTTACATAATAATAGTAGCCGTCAGCTCCCTGCGCTACTACATAGCCATCAAGAGTCGTTTTATATGAAAAAGTTTCATCTCCGAATATTCTAATAGCAAGAGAAGTACCGTCCGGTAAAGACACATTAACCGGGTCGGGGTAGCTCCTCACACCAAAAGCAATTGTCGGGAGAATGGTCAGGATCACTATTATCAAGCTCATCCGCTTTCGCATATCACGATTTTTAAGAGAAAATAAACTACATAATTACTAATAATTATTGAGAATGGCAAAAAACAAAGTCCTATCTTTGCAATAAATTACTGTTTATGAATCAGACATCGCAATATCTGTTTACGATAATCGTACCATTTTACAATGAGATAGAGAATATTCTCCATCTTGAAAAGAAACTCGGCGATTATCTTAACATCTCTACTATCGACCGTACTTCTGTTCTCTTTGTAAATGATGGTTCAACTGACGGAGGTGGCGAGCTCGTAAAAGAAGTGTGCGCCCGGAACAAGAATTTTTTCTACTTGGAGTTGAAAAAAAATGGCGGTCTTAGTGGAGCCCTCAAAGCCGGCATTGACCACTGTGAGTCAAAGTATGTTGGATATATCGATGCCGACCTGCAAACAGATCCTGATGACTTTAATTTGCTGCTCAAATATATAGAAGAATACTCTATGGTCCTCGGCATCAGATCCAAAAGAAAAGATTCATTTGTAAAGAAAGCTTCTTCTGTTATTGCCAATGGATTTAGGCGAATGATGACCCACGACGGAGTATCCGACACAGGATGCCCGCTCAAAGTCATGCATACAGACTACGCAAAAAAGATTCCGATGTTTACCGGAATGCACCGGTTCCTGCCGGCTCTGATTTTGATGGTCGGAGGCACAATTAAGCAGATCCCCGTAAGGCACTATCCGCGCACCGCCGGAACAGCTAAATACCACCTGTTTAACAGACTGATTGGGCCACTTAAGGATTGTTTCGGCTTCCGCTGGATGAAAAAAAGATATATTGATTACGTAATTAGCAATACCAATCTGTCATAATGGACAAGTGGCTTATTTACGCATTGGGGTTTATCGCTCAAGGTCTCTTTTCTGCCAGAACCCTTGTCCAGTGGTTTTTGTCCGAAAAAGCTAAAAAAGTAGTTTCTCCCACCATATTCTGGGTTTTAAGTCTTATTGCATCATACATTTTTTTCATTTACGGATGGCTCCGCAATGATTTTGCCATCATGCTGGGACAAGTTATTTCATATTATGTCTATATCTGGAATCTTGGCGCAAAAGGAGTTTGGAGCAAAATGGGGCCGACTTGGAGATGGCTCTTAGTCTCCATCTTATTGCTGACTCCGATAGTTGGGATCTGCTTTATGACAGGCGAGACACAGTCAGTTATTGATGCTCTCTTCAAGAATAGAGATATTCCTCTGTGGCTGGTATTGTTCGGCAGCGCAGGCCAGGTAATTTTCTCCTTGAGATTTGTCTATCAAATGATTTACTCAAAGATTAAGGGTGAATCATTGCTACCCGCAGGATTTTGGATTATCAGCCTCGTAGGCTCCGCAACCATTATTTCATATGGAATTATCAGACGTGACCCTGTAGTTATATTGGGGCAATCATTCGGCTTTTTATCATACACCCGCAACTTATATCTATGGATAAAAAACAACAAATCTTAAGATTTTTCATCTACTTTATTTGCTTCCTGCCTCTGATGCTGTTTCGCGACATCACCCCCATGAACGAGTTGAAATACCTGAGTATCGCAGATGAAGCTCTTCGTGACGGGCACATTTTCACACTGTTCAATCACGGTGTAATATATGCCGACAAGCCACCGCTGTATATCTGGATTGTGATGCTTTTTAAGTGGATGCTCGGGTACCACTCGACTTTTATACTGGCACTTTTCTCTCTGATTCCCTGCATGATTACGCTGTATATCTTTAATAAATGGTGCTGCAAAGAGTTGAGCAGGAAGTTTCTTATTGCTTCGGAATTAGCTCTTCTTACTTCAGTCTATTTCCTCGGAGGCTCTCTCGTGCTGAGGATGGATATGCTTATGACTATGTTTATTACTTTAGCCATGTACACATTCTACCGCATTTACAAGGGAGACAACCGGCCTTGCCTCAAATTTGCCTTCGGATTATATATCTTTCTATCCATATTTTCCAAAGGGCCGGTAGGCATTATGGTACCGCTCTTCTGTGTCCCCGTATTCCTTTTGATCAAGAGACAGATTCGGACCATCGGCAAATATTGGGGCTGGAGGACGTGGCTGGTTCTTGTTATTCTGTGCGGCATTTGGTTTACTTGTGTATATATTGAAGGCGGGAATGAGTACCTGGATAACCTTCTCTTCCACCAAACTATAGACCGGGGGATAAATGCTTTTCACCATAAAGAACCATTTTATTACTACTTTTACTCCATCTGGTACGCGATGGCTCCATGGTCTGTCCTGACCATCGGGGTAATCGTATATGGTCTCTGTAAAAAGGTAAAAATGAGTGAATTGACTCAATTTATGCTGATTACCGCCGGAACTATATTCGCCATGATGTCAATAGTCAGTGCAAAACTTGTTATTTACATCCTGCCTTGTTTCGGATTTCTCAATTACGGAGCATTTTTGGTTTTACAGCAGTTGAACTGTAAAAAATTTACCGAAAGGGCAAGAAAGGTGGTAATCTATAGTTCATTCGTTATTCTGATTGCAGTATTTGTCGCAGGATGTATGGTGAGCAAATACAACTATAAAATCGGATACAAAGAGGTATGCAAAGAGGCTCGCGCTACCGCAGACGAAGTCGGAGTAGAGGACTTTTACTATTACGACGTCAAAGCAGGAGCCGGTATGGATGTCTTTCTCAATCACAACATAGTAGAAATTACTCAAGAGCAGTTTAATAATCCTCAAAGTCTCATGGGGGATGCCGACAAAATTATTATCTTTGCGAAAGAGGACAATGTTGTACGATATAAGCTCTACTTAAAAAAGGAACAATGAAACGGATACTTGTGACAGGTTGTGCCGGTTTTATCGGCTTTCATATAAGCAAAAAATTATGCGAAATGGAGTATCTCGTCGTAGGGATCGACAATCTAAACGAGTATTATGACATAGCTCTAAAGTATGGCCGACTTGAAGAGCTGAAGGCCATCAAATCCTTTCATTTTGCACAGATGGATCTTCGAGACACCGGCGACTTGCATGAGCTATTCGGGAAGTACAAGTTTGACTTGGTGCTCAATCTTGCGGCACAAGCCGGAGTACGGTACTCTTTTGTCAATCCTCAAGCATACATCGAATCGAATATTACAGGATTTAACAATATAATCTCTCTTGCGAAAGAGTATAATGTTGCACATTTTATCTATGCCAGTTCCAGCAGCGTGTACGGTAAAAACACAAAAGTGCCATTTTCCGAAAGTGACGACATGGAGGGGCAGGTTAGCCTTTATGCTCAAACAAAGCGCGCCAATGAACTTGAAGCTCTCAGATACTCCCAAACATGTGGACTGTGTACCACGGGACTGAGATTTTTTACTGTATATGGGCCATGGGGAAGACCAGATATGGCCCCGATGCTTTTTATGGAGGCCATCGCAAACAATCAGGAGATTGAAGTTTACAACAATGGTGACTTGTGGAGAGATTTCACATACATTGACGATTTGGTCAATGTCGTCATTAAAATCATAGAGACGGATCCGGATTCAGCTCACCCATACCAAATCTACAATATCGGCAACAGTTCACCTGTTTACCTGCGTGATTTCATCTCCACAATGGAAGAGGTTATTGGCAAGCAGGCAAAACAGGTAATGAAACCTATGCAGCAGGGAGATGTTTATAAGACATACGCTGACACGACTCTTATTCTTAATAAATTCGGAATCAGGCCTTCAACCCCTATTCGTACGGGCATTGAAAGATTGTGGGAATGGTATAGAAAAAAATATTTATTGGAAGAATAACGTAATTCATTATTAGTTACTTTTGCGCATCAAAAACTACTAATGATGTCAAAAATAACCCCCCATGCGCAATTAGAGCTCAGCAAAAGCGGAATGCTGAACAATTATCGTTATTTCCGCTCCAAATTAAAAGATACCACAAAGCTTCTTGTTCTCGTCAAAGCCAATTCTTATGGACATGGAGCTGTTGAATTTGCCCATGCTCTGGAAAAAGCAGGGGCCGATTACCTCGGAGTTGCATTTCCCATAGAGGGAATAGAACTCAAAAAAAGTGGAATCAATCTTCCCGTGCTTGTGCTTACAAGCGGCCTGGAGAGTTATCCGGAGATTATAGAATATGGTCTGGAACCCGGTATGCCCAATATGGAGGCCATGATTCGTTTCAGAGACGAACTTCGCAAAGCAGGCAAGGTTGGATATCCTGTCCATATCAAGCTTGATACCGGAATGCACAGACTTGGCTTCATGGAGCGGGAACTTCCTGCACTCAAGAGCTTTCTGCAAGAGTCTCCGGAATTTTTTGTCAAATCCATCTATTCTCACCTTGCTGCTTCAGATGAGGCTCAGCATGACGAATTTACTCTCGGACAGATCGCCCTTTACGAAAAGATGAGCAGTGACCTGATATCAATTCTCACTAACAAACCTATACGACATATTCTAAACTCAGCAGGAATAGAGAGATTTACCCAATATCAATACGATATGGTCCGACTCGGCATCGGCATATACGGGGTAAGTGCAGTTGATCAGAGTGCAATGAAGCCGTCTGCTTTCTTAAGATGCCCTATTCTGCAAATCAAAGAGCTTGGACCTGAGGATGGCACGGTAGGATATGGCCGCCACGGTCAACTTGGCCCAGGCATCAAAAGGACTGCCACTATTTGCGTGGGTTATGCTGACGGAATCAACCGCCACCTTGGACGTGGCAACGCCTCTTTCGAGGTAAACGGCAAGTTAGCTCCTACAATCGGTAATATCTGTATGGATATGTGTATGCTGGATATCACCGGCATTGACGCACAGGTCGGCGATACAGTTACTGTTTTCGGCAACAAGCCGACAGCAATTGATCTTGCAAAGATACTTGATACAATTCCTTACGAGATCTTCACTTCCATACCGAAACGAGTTAAAAGAGTATTTATAGACTAAGCTATTTCAGCTATTTAAAATTTTAGCTGTAAGTTCCTGAAGCAACTCTCCGTCTGTAGCATTTCCACGGAGGTTGCTTTTGCTTTTATAGTCATACTCCTTAAGTATGGCGATCACTTTCATGCTCTTTTTCACCGGATAATTACGCGAGGCAGTAACATATTCTCCCCCGAAATAGGGATTAATACCGAGTTGAGACAGAATTTCCGAAGAAGGAACACCGGCCTGGGCGAGAGCATGATACCTCAAAATCTTGATAAAATGACTCGACAGTGCACCCATCGTCATTTGAATAGGATACCTCTTGTCGGACTGAGCGAAGAAATGAACTATCTTGTAACATTTTAAGGCATCTTTCATAGAAAGTGCCTTGGTCAACTCAAAAACAGTGTAATCTCGGCTCATCCCTACATTCTGCTCAATATCTTCTACGGTTATAGCCTTATTTCCTGCAGGAAGGGCCTTAATAAGCTTGTCTGTCTCCAAAACAATCTTCTGTATATCGGCTCCGGCATACTCGGCAAGCAATGCAGCCGCCTGAGGTCCGATAGAAAAGCCTATAGTCGGAAGATACTCCTCTATCCACTTGGATATCTTATAATCAGGGATCTGTGTGGATTCGAACACCACTCCTGCCTTTTGGGCCTGCTTATAGAAAGTAGTACGCTTATCAATGGATTTAGAACTCATTTTTGCAGGATCATTCGGGGTTTTGTAGCAGATAACCAACACGGTTGATTGCATAATTGCATTAAAATATACCCCGATATCCTCCACCTTTCTCATCATCTGTGCCTCCTTGACTACAACAAGTTGCTTTGAAACCATCATTGGAAACTGACGCGCAGCACTGACCACCTGATTAGCTGTGACATCCGCGCCGAAATAGACTAATTGCCCAAAATCTCTCTCCTCAGGAGGCAAAACGTTATTCATCAAAAGATTGCACAACTCGTCTATGTAGTAATGCTCTTTCCCGAACAGTAGATAGAAAGGCTTGATATCTCCTGCAAGAATCTCCTGCTTAATCGTATTAAACTGCTGTACAACATCAAATGACTGCTTTGCCATATCTCAATTTCACTGTTTGGTTTTCGAGACAAATATAACAAATTTAGCTATCTTCGCACAATGAAACTGCCGGCTTTATGGAGATTTTTGATCCTTTGAGAAAAAAGAATGTAAAGGGTACTCCCGAGGAGGAAGTACGTCAAAATATTATACGCTGGCTCAATACTGAGTTAAAAGTGCCCATTTCTCTTATGTGCAGTGAATACGGTTTTGTTTACAATGGCAGACATTATCGTGCCGATGTAGTAGTCTTTGACCGCAATCCTAAACCAGTTATGTTCGTTGAATGTAAAGCTCCATCTGTTGTCATCAATCAAAGCGTTGTGGACCAAGTGATCAGGTACAACAAGGTCCTGAAAGTAAAATACATTTTGATCAGCAACGGCAAAACAACTTATCTTTGTGCATGGAATGATAATAGCGGCCGGTATGAATACACTTCACACGTGCCGACTTATGATGAAATGCTCCTACCTGACAAAAATGACTGAAGCACTTAATAACGAAATATTTGAGTTGATTGCAGCAGAAGCTTGCAAGCAAGGCGTGAAAGCTTTTGTAATCGGCGGTTATGTAAGAGATTTTTTTTTACAGAGGGAATGTCATGATATTGACATTGTTGTAGAAGGAAGCGGAATTGCACTTGCTGAAGCTGTCGGAAAGAGAGTAAAGAGTCGTGTTGCTGTCTTTAAGAATTTCGGCACTGCCATGGTGCGATACAAGCATATAGAATTGGAATTTGTCGGGGCCAGAAAAGAGTCGTACAGAAGCAATTCCAGAAATCCTATTGTAGAAGACGGGACCATTGAGGAAGACCAGTTACGCAGAGATTTTACAATCAACGCAATGGCTTTCAGCCTGCAAAAAGAAGATTTTGGCGAACTTGTAGATCCGTTTGGCGGTATCCGGGACTTAAACGACGGTCTCATTCGTACTCCACTCAATCCCGATCAGACATACAGCGATGACCCATTGAGAATGATTAGAGCCATCAGATTTGCAACTCAGCTTAATTTCACCATAGTCCCTGAATCCATCGAATCCATCAGACGCAATAAATCAAGACTTTCCATTCTGTCAAAAGAGAGAATTGCAGAAGAACTCAACAAAATTCTGATGGCACAAAAGCCGTCAATCGGGTTTGCTCTTTTGGATGAATGTGATCTGCTGCCTGAGATACTTCCTGCAGTTTCTGACCTGAAAGGAGTCGAGATCGTAGAAGGGCGCGGTCATAAGGACAATTTTAGACATACTCTGCAAGTCCTTGACAATGTAGCTGTTGAAAGCGATAACCTTTGGTTGCGCTGGGCAGCACTTCTGCACGATATCGGAAAACCTGCAACTAAGAAATTTGATCCGAAGACAGGATGGTCTTTCCACGGACATGAATTCATCGGAGCGAAGATGGTTCCTCGCATTTTCAATCAATTGAAAATGCCCGCCAATGAAAAGATGCAGTACGTACAAAAACTGGTTTTGCTGCACCTGCGCCCCATATCTCTTGTAACTGACGAAGTTACCGACTCGGCCGTACGGCGGCTGTTATTCGACGCCGGGGACGATATAGATGACTTGATGATACTCTGCATGGCAGACATTACTTCAAAAAATGACAAAAAGGTAGAGCAGTTTAAACAGAATTACACTCATGTAAAGCAGAAACTGATCGAAGTGGAATGTAGGGACGCTGTCAGAAACTTTCAAAACCCCATATACGGAGAGCTTATTATGGAAAAATATCACCTACCTCCTTGTAAGGAGATAGGTGTTATAAAAGAATACATCAAAAACGCCATCCTTGACGGTGTAATACCGAACGATTATAACGCAGCATACACTCTGATGGAACAAAAGGCAAAAGAGATGGGACTTTAATACTCCTCCTCGTCGAAGAAAAAATCATCCTTGGTCGGATAATCCGGCCAAATATCCTCGATTGAATCATAAACTTCGCCATCGTCATCAAGATCTTCAAGATTCTCGATAACTTCAAGAGGCGCGCCGGAACGGGTTGCGTAATCTATCAATTCTTCCTTTGTTGCAGGCCAAGGGGCATCTTCCAGTTTTGATGCAAGCTCTAATGTCCAATACATATTAAATAAAATTTAATTAACTGCTTTATTTTTGGGGCTGCAAAGATATACAAAAAATGTATAATCCAAACTTTTTTTAAGGTCGCCAATAATCTTCGTCAGTCCCTGCCCTGAAGCACAAGTATCGCGCCAATGTGAAAAGATAGTCAGACAATCTGTTAAGATACCGTATTGATTTCAAATCCTCCTCAGTTTTAGGCTCAATTGCGACCGCACTGCGCTCAGCTCTGCGACATATTGTCCGTGCGACATGACACTCTGATGATATCAGTGGATGAGCCGGTAATATAAAGGATTTTTGCTGTGGAATAGCCTCTGTCATCACATCAATCTCCTCTTCAAGGGTGATAATTTTTGATGCGTCGAAAGGCTTTAGCTTACTGTCTGCGCTTTCATTTGCAAGATGCGCAGCTATTTCCATCAGAGCAACCTGAATCTCCCTGACAGGGACAGTACCATCAAGCTCGCACCTGAGCACTCCCAGATACGAGATTAATTCATCGACATCTCCATACGCATTTACGCGAGGATGGCTTTTACTGACTCTGGCACCTCCCACTAAGTAAGTCGAACCGGTGTCACCTGTTTTAGTGTAAACTTTCATACCTTATTTATTAATAATATCGGATTCAATCTTTCCATCTCTGAGCCGCACTATGCGACGTGCGTATCTGGCAATATCCTCTTCATGAGTCACAAGTATGATGGTATTTCCCTCTTTATAAATCTCTTCGAATAGATTCATAATATCCACAGATGTTTTTGTGTCCAAATTGCCTGTAGGCTCGTCCGCCAAAATAATGGCAGGGTGGTTAACGAGAGCTCGGGCCAGTGCTACTCTCTGCTTCTGCCCTCCCGAAAGCTCATTTGGCTTGTGCTCCATCCTCTCCTCAAGTCCCACATCCCTGAGTGCGCCTACAGCCCGACCGCTCCTTTCCTTTTTAGGGCACCCTGCATAAATCAGAGGAAGTGCCACATTGTCAATGGCATTATACCTCGGCAATAAGTTAAATGACTGAAACACAAATCCAATCTCTTTGTTTCTAATCTCAGCCAATTCGTTATCATCCATCTGGCTGATAGGGGTATCGCTGAGAAAGTACTCTCCCTCAGTGGGGACATCAAGGCATCCCAAAATATTCATCAATGTGGACTTGCCTGAGCCTGAAGGGCCCATAATCGCCACATACTCGTTTTGTCCGATGGACAAACTAACACCGTCAAGAGCCTTTACCACCTGGTTCCCCACTTGATAATACTTCTTAACATCCTCAATTCTAATAATCTCTCTCATTTCTCTTGATTTTTGGTTGTTCGTAGGGCTCTAAATTAGTAATTTGTTAAGACTATTTAAAATATAATTCGTAATATTGCTAAGATTTTATTTGAGAGATATGGCCTATAACAAATTAGAAAATTTTGACAATGACACTACCGAACAAATTGCTTCACACTATAAGGAGATATTGCGATTGTTGGGAGAAGATATCAACAGAGAGGGACTTTTAAAGACTCCGGACCGCGTTGCCCGTTCCATGCAGTTTCTCACAAAGGGATATGAAGAAGACGGCACTCAGATTTTGAGAGATGCGATGTTTAAAGAGGAATACCAACAAATGGTAGTCGTTAAAGATATAGAACTCTATTCTATGTGTGAGCATCATTTGCTGCCATTTTACGGAAAAGCCCATGTTGCATACATCCCTAATGGATATATTACAGGCCTAAGTAAGATTGCCCGCGTAGTTGAGACTTTTGCAAGGAGATTGCAGGTCCAGGAGAGGTTGACCGTCCAAATCAGGGATTGCATCCAAAATACTTTAAATCCTTTGGGAGTGGCGGTTGTGATAGAAGCATCCCACATGTGCATGCAGATAAGAGGTGTCCAAAAGCAAAACTCCGTTACCACAACTTCTGCTTTCACCGGTGCATTCATGAAGGATATCAAGACGAGAAATGAATTTTTGACCATAATAGGTTCAAATTTACATAGTAACTAAGAGATGAAGTTATGAGAATTATTATTGCCGGAGCAGGTGAAGTCGGAAGCCATTTGGCTAAAATGCTTAGTAGTGACTTCCATGACCTTACTATCATTGATGG
>JAQUYF010000012.1 GCA_028691975.1 Bacteroidales bacterium
CTGGCGGGATACCTTTCCAAGCTTTACACCAAATGGTTTAAAAAAACTGCTGTAGCATAGAGAGAGTATCATCTTCTAATTATTCGGGATGCCTCTTAATTGAGGCATCCTATTAAAAAAGTAGTACATTTGTAAGTTATACCGCCATAACATAGAGCATGAACGATCTAAAAAAAACGATTTTGCCCCTGTGCCTTATCCTGACAACGATTGCCTGCCATGGGCAGTCTTCAAAGAGATGGACACTGGACGAGTGTATTTCATACGCCTGGAACAATAATCTTCAAGTCAAACAGCAGGAGATAGTTCACGAACAGGATATCAACAACTTGAAGCAGTCAAAGCTAAGCTACATTCCCAATTTCAGTGCTTCAATGGGACAAAATTTCAACTGGGGAAGAAGCGTGAACATTCAGGAATTACAGATTATCGAGAACAAACTCAGCATGGCAACGAGTGCTTCTATAAGTGCATCTACCCCACTTATTGACGGACTCTCTAAATATTATACGGTTAAGAGCAATACAATTCAGGCCGAAATATCGGAACTGAATATAGAAAAACTGAAAAACGACATTTCTCTCAATATAACGAGAGCATATTTGCAACTGCTGCTCTCAAAGCAGGTCTATGACAACGCAATGTTGAGTTACGAAAATATCGTAGCCCAAAAAGAACAGACCGCCCGTCTGGTGGAAGCCGGTAACCGGCCGTACAGTGCGCTGCTCGAAATAGAAGCGCAGGTAGCATCGGAAAAAGTACAGGTAGTAAATGCTGTCGGTAATGTGGAAACCAATACTCTGGCTCTGTCACAGATGCTTGACCTTCCTTACGATGAGACTTTCGATATAGTTTCTCCAAACATTGACAGTCTAATGTCTGGACATAACGCACTTACCGTTAGCGATTTATATAGTACAGCCAAGACTTTACCTCAAATTAAAAGTGCGGAATATGCACTGGATAACAGCCAGGTACAGCTTTCCATGGCCAAAGGAGCACGATATCCTTCAATCTCACTCTCTGCAGGTTACGGCACTTTCTATAGTGACGCGGCCGAAGGAGCTTTCAAAGAGCAGTTTATTGACAATCGGAACCCATCGATCGGCATAAGCCTGAATATTCCTATATTCAACGGTTATCAGGCTGGCACTAAAGTCAAGAATGCCAGATTGAATGTCAAAAATTACGAGATAGAATTAAGTACTCGCCATCAGGAATTGCTCAAAGAGATCCGGTCCGCCATCACCGAAGCTAACAACTGCTACGAACGGACCATTGCAGCCGAGCAGAATATGAGGGCAATGGATGAGTCTTTCCGCATGGCCATGCGCAAGTTTGAGAGCGGAGCGATCACGAGTACGGACTATATTACATCAAAGACAAACTACCTGAAAGCACAGTCCGAATACTATCAGGCAAAGTTTCAGTATATTTTTCAGATAAAAATTTTAGATTATTACAAGGGGATCCCCATAAAACTATAAATTCAACTATGGCTAAAAAGAAAAGTAAAATAAAGACGTGGCATATTATCCTCGCTGTCATAGTGATAGCGGTTGCCGTAATAGTCATCGTCGGAGGTAAAGATAAGGGAGTAAAAGTCAGTACGGCCTCTGCCGAGATCAAAGATATCATTGAATCCATACCTGCCAGCGGTAAAATCCAGCCCGTAATTGAAGTTAAGATCTCCCCCGACGTCTCGGGCGAAATAGTCGAACTGAATTTCGAAGAAGGTGAAAAGATCAACAGAGGTGATCTGATTATCAAGATTAAACAGGATGTTTATATCTCTCTTGTTGAGAGATCGGAGGCAGCCTTAAATACATCAAAAGCTCAATATTGGCAACAAAATGCACAAATGATTCAGGCTGAACTCAGCTACAACCGTAATAAATCTCTATATGAGCAGAAAGCCATCTCTGCGTCAGACTTCGAGACGGCACAAGCCAACTATGAGGTAGCCAAGGAGCAGCTCAAAGCTGCTGAATACAATATCAAGAGTAGCGAGGCCTCCCTGAAAGAAGCTCGTGAGAATCTCACTAAAACAGTCATCTACGCCCCCATGAATGGCGTTATTTCCAAAATGAGCGTCGAAAAGGGCGAAAGAGTCGTAGGAACCAGTCAGATGGCAGGTACCGAAATGCTGCGAATAGCCGATTTCAGCAACATGGAAGTATTAGTGGATGTCAATGAAAACGATATCATCCGCCTTCGCACCGGTGACACCGCTACCATAAATGTAGATGCATATCCAAACAGAGAGTTTAAGGGAGTTGTGACTCACATAGCAAATTCCGCAAAAAACATTGACTCCGGAATGAATCAGGTAACTAATTTCGAAGTAAAAATAGCCATTCTGCAAGATTCATATTCCGATTTGTTGGAAAATAACTCTATTCCATTCCGTCCCGGCATGTCAGCCTCTGTATCTATTGTAACCAATCAGAGGAAAGGCATATTAACCGTTCCCGTCCAGAGCATTTTCACAAAAGAGGGAAAGGAGCACGTATGGCTTGTGTCGGAAGATCATATTGTATCCTCACACATAATTACAACCGGAGTACAGGATCTGACCTCAATTGAGATTACCGATGGCCTTACAGGAGAAGAAAAAATTGTCATCGCACCATACTCGGCTATCACTCAAACGCTTAAAGACGGAGACAAGATTACTTTGGATACTAAATAACATTAAAAATGGAAGAACCCGTATTATTGCTGATTGAAACAAGTACAGAGAGTTGCTCTGTAGCACTGGCAAAAGGTGGAAAAATAATCTCAAGGAGACTTACTACAACACCGCGTCTGCACGCCTCCATCCTTGCTCCCTATATTCAGGAAGTACTTTTAGAAAGTGGCATCGACATAAAAGATTGCTCTGCGATCGCGGTAAGTGAAGGGCCGGGCTCATACACCGGACTGAGAGTCGGAGTCTCTACTGCCAAGGGGTTGTGCTTTGGAGTCGGCAAGCCCCTTATCGGGATCAATACCCTACAAATTCTTGCCATGCAGGGAATCGGAGCAGCAGACAAGATTGTCCCAATGATAGACGCCAGAAGAATGGAAGTTTACAGTGCAGTGTTTGATTCAAGTTGTCATCAAGAATCTAATACAGAGGCTATTATCCTTGAGAAGGAGAGTTTTTGCGAGTTGCTTGATCACAATACGGTACTTTTTATTGGCAATGGTGTTGCCAAATTTAAAGCAATAACAGACCATCCTAACGCCAAGTTTTGTAATTGCTACCCTGATGCCGCAGCTATGTTGATTCCGGCAACAGAGTCACTGCAAAAAAAAGAGTTCAAAGATGTAGCATACTTTGAACCCTTCTATCTTAAAGAATTTGTGGCAGGAATCTCTAAAAAGTCTCTTCTATAGGAGCTTTTTAATTGCTGATTCCAATTTTTGTTTGTCAAAAATATCTTTCCCTACTATATCTCCACCTCTGTCGATAATAAACATCGACGGGATTTTTTCTATATTGTAAGCTATTATGGATGACGAATTGGTACCATATCCGTCATTTACGCTAATCCATGGAAGATTCTGAGCCTTTACGGTAGCAGCCCATGCAGGCTTGTCAACATCAAGTGCAATCTGAAATATCTCAAGACCTTTGTCATGATACGCATTGTAAATAGCAAGCAAATCATTGTTGAACATCTTGTGATCGTTCTGAGATACACTCCAGAAGGAGAGGATAATCACCTTGCCTTTAGACTCTGACAACATTCTGTCCTTACCGTCGATATCAGGCATTACCAAATCGGGAAAGCCGACAGTCTGAGCATCAGAGAGCTTAGTTGTCATATCCATGATACTCTTCCTTTTTTGAATCTCATTGTCCAAAATAGACAAATACTCCGTATGAGGGTATTTAACTGCCAATGAATCACGAACTCTCTGGAAAAGAATCATATCTGTAGCTTCGGGAAAGACCAGCAGATTATCGTTGAATTTCTGGAAAAGAATGGTTGCGGAGGTGATTGATCCCGGATTGGCCAAAACCCTACGGGTAGCATTTCTTTTCTGATTGACATAAACTCTGCCCATCTGTGTATTTATCTCCTTAATCTTAGCCTGATCATTGGCCTCTATTGCCTGCGCAGCAAGTTCGTCAAGAGCATAAGATGCCTCCGAAAATTCCTTATTTGCCTCAAGCAAAAGTTGAGACTCTTCCGAACCGACAATATTGTATAAGCCAAGAGAATCACTGATCAACTCAACGTTATCACCGGGAAGTAAGACAAGTATGGCAACAGGGGTGTCGCAAAAATACAGATAATAAAAATTAGGGGAGTCATTGGGCAACTTGACTTTATATGTAAACTTGCCTTCTGCGTTGGTAATAATAGTATCGACTTCCTGCAATTTATTGACATTGTACCTCTTCAGCTCAAGCTTTGTTGAGTCGTTTGCGCCAATAATGGTAGCGGAAATCGATGCCGTCGGCTTGTTGTTGCAAGAACAAACAAGTAATGCAATAACTCCGACTAATAAAAGTTTCTTCATTGTGTAGTATCTTGTTAAAGTTTATTATATGCTTCTGAAATCTTTCGCTCTATCTCCTTAAACTGCTCCGGAGTAAGTTGCTTTTTGGCTTTTCTGAAGTCGAGATCCCCCTCACTCTGAAGCGGTACCAGGTGTATGTGTGTATGAGGCACTTCCATTCCAAGCACTGCCATACCTATTCTTTTGCATGGAACAGCCGATTCAATAGCTTTCGCTACCTTTTTCGCAAAAACGAACAGATCCTTATAGGTCTTGTCATCAAGATTGAAAATATAATCCACCTCTACCTTGGGAATCACAAGAGTATGCCCTTCCATCAGTGGATTGATATCCAGAAATGCATAAAAACGATCGTCCTCCGCAACTTTGTACGAAGGGATCTCTCCATTTACGATCTTAGTAAAAATAGAAGCCATATTGCTAAATAGAAATGTTTAGAATCTCAAATTTAAGAAGGCCGGAAGGCACCTTTACCTCTACGATATCACCCTTTTTTCTACCGATTAAAGCCTTTCCGATAGGTGTGGCGGCAGCAAGCTTTCCCTCTTTAAAGTTAGCTTCACTCTCCCCCACCAATGTGTATTCAACAACCGTATTGTTGAGTAGATTTTTCAACTTAACTTTATTAAGCATCTGTACCTGATCCGTATTGATCTTGGACTCATCTATGACCCTCGCATTGGCTATCAGATCCTGTAACTTGGAGATCTTTAGCTCCAGCAATCCCTGAGCCTCTCTTGCAGCATCATACTCGGCATTTTCAGACAAATCTCCTTTGTCTCTGGCTTCACCGATTGCTTTTGAAATTACGGGACGTTGGGCAACCAATTTAGCTAATTCCGCATTTAAATTGTCTAACCCTTCCTGAGTTAAATAATGTGTTTGTGACATAATATAAAAAATTAAAAAGAATCCCGTTTGTTCGAGACCCTTTCATTTATCTTTTGCAAAGATAGTAAAATTTAATTACAAACTAAAATTACATCTCTTTCCACTTGGGCTGCATCAATTCCGAATAAATAATCAATTTGCGGGGGTCTATTCCATCCACCGGGGCCTTGTGCGGAAGATCTGGATCCTCCTGTTCGAAGCCCTCCATTGCTTTGTGTGTGATGGTAACTTCAGAAGCCCTTGTAGCAGGCGTACCCTCCTCAAATATTTTTGCTTCCGAATGCGGTGCAGATACAGGGGCAGGCCTCTCTTCAACCCGTGCCTTCTCTATTTGGTCAAGAATATCCGACAAAGAGGGCCCTTTCGGACTCTGCTTAACTTGACTTTCAGCCTTTTTCTTCTGAATGTTGATGAAAATACCTATCAAAGAGGCAAGTATTAATATGATTGCAGAAACGGACATAACAGCTTATTTTTTGCAAATATAAACATTTATCTTAAAACAATGGCGGAAGCATCAGGCATGTTGTCGCATGCAAAACATTTATCCTGTATAAGCTGCTCTTTCAAGTGCTCAACAGTTTCAAACTTCTGCTCATCCCGCATTCTCCGCACAAATTCTATTTTCAGGTCAAGGCCATAAATATCTTCGTCAAAATCAAGAATGTGTGTCTCAATAGTAACACCTCTGCCATCTCCCATGGTCGGACGATTGCCTATGTTGCAAATTCCTTTATGGACCTGCCCATTAACCTCAGCCCAAACCATATAGACTCCATTGGCCGGAATCAGCTTCAAAGGTTCGTATAGTTGCAAATTTGCAGTGGGAAAGCCGTAAGTGCGTCCTATTTTATTGCCCGCAACCACAACACCGTGCAAAGCATACCGATAACCGAGAAGCTCATTTGCGCAAGCGATATCACCGGTAAGAAGCACCTTGCGTATAGCTGTGGAACTCACAATTTTGCCGTCAAAAAAATACTCCTCTACTTTGACCGGATTGATCCCGCATCTTATCGCCGTATCGATCATATCTTGCTGAGACTGTGACACATCGTGCCCAAGTCGATGATCGTAACCTATGATAAGCGTAGAGACGCTGTACCGATCGACAAGATACTCCTTCATAAACTCCTCGACAGAGAGCATGCTGAAGGCCTTGTTAAAAGGAATTACAATAAAATCATCCACCCCGATACTCTGACAGAGCTTGCGTTTCTCATCAAGGGTCGTCAAAAGCCTGAGTTTATCGGCATCCTGCTGTAAAATATTTCTCGGATGAGGCCAGAAAGAGATGATGGCGCTACGCTTTCCTTCACGTCGAGCGATAGCGCACATCTGCTCTATAACCTTTCTGTGACCGAGATGGACTCCGTCAAAAAAACCTGTTGCCGCTACAACCATTTTACCAACTCAAAGTCTTGTCTGTTAGACATTAACTTGTTCTTGGCATAAACACGTCCTGCAATATGATATTGACCGGCATTGTCAGGAATCATATCACAGCGATATTTAGCAATACCATCTTTAAAACTGACATTTTTATAGGCAAAAATCTCCTTTATCCTGTATTCCCCTTTCACATTCTGATCAGCCACAACCATCTCTACCCCCAAATCATCAGGATCCAGATCACCTATGTAGATAACCAACTCCGAGAAGCACTCTTTCCCCAGCAGAAGAGCACCCCTGTCATCGTTTGGCTTTACATAAGAGATGACCTCAATATGTCCCCATTCTCTGCGAAGTCTCTTTTTCCAGAAAGCAATCTCTCGGGACTGATGGTAGTCATCTTCAATCATCGCTTTCTGACGTTTATAGAGAGGATAATAGTACTGATTAAGGTAGTCGGACATCATACGGTTGGTAGTGAAGTTGCATGCAACCTGAGCAATGGTATTCTTAATAGTCTGAATCCATTCGGGAGAGAGGCCTTCACTGTCCTTATCATAAAACATCGGACCTATCTCATTTTCAAGAATTGTATAGATAGTGGCAGCGTCCAGCTCATCCTGAAATGACTGGTCATCATACGTCCGCTCCATTGGCAAAGCCCAGCCTGCCCCCTGTTTATAACCTTCTACCCACCATCCGTCAAGTACCGAAAAGTGCATTACTCCATTCATAACAGCCTTTTCTCCACTGGTTCCGGAAGCCTCCAAAGGCCTTGTAGGATTGTTCATCCATACATCTACCCCCTGAACAAGAAGTTTGGCTAATGTGATATCATAATTAGGGACAAATACTATCTTGCCTAAGAATTGAGGCATCTTGGAGATATCTATTATTCTCTTTATCAGATCTTGACCTGCTTTATCGGCAGGATGAGCCTTGCCGGCAAACAGGAATTGTACAGGTCTGTCGGGGTTGTTTACGATCTCGTTGAGTCTGTCAAGATTGGTAAACAGAAGCAAGGCACGTTTGTATGTTGCAAACCTGCGGGCAAAACCTATTGTTAAAACATCGTCTCGCAGTGTTTTTTTAATCTTGACAATCTGACGCGGAGAATAGTGGTTGGACGAGGTGGTATCACTCATTCTATCCTTAACCGACTCGATCAATCTGTGGCGCAAAGCCTGACGAGTTTCCCAAATCGTTTTGTCCGGGACTTGATATATCCCGTCAAAACAGCTCTTGTCATAGTGGTGTGTTCTGAAGTCATCACCGAATACTTGAGCATGTATCTTTTTCCACTCCGGAGCCGTCCATGTCGGATAGTGAACTCCGTTAGTAACGTAGGTAACATTTAACTCCTCGGGAAGATAGCCTGTCCAAAGCTTAGCAAATATCTTCTGGCTCACCTTACCGTGAAGCCAACTTACTCCATTGACCTCCTGAGAAAGATTTGCTGCCAGAAAGCTCATTGAAAACTTCTCGCCCGGATCCTTTGGGTTGGCCTTACCGAGCCCCATCAATGTCTGCCAATCAATCTTTAAGCGATCAGGATAGTGCGCTATGTAAGCTCTGAGCAGATCCTCTGAAAATGCATCATGGCCGGCAGGAACAGGCGTATGAGTTGTAAACAGCGAAGAAGAACGGACTACTTCCATAGCCTCGAGAAACGATAGATTGTCCTGCAAAATATATTCTCGAAGCCTCTCAAGCCCTGTAAATGCGGCATGGCCTTCATTGCAATGATAGACATCGGCTTCGATGCCCAAAGCCCTGAGCATTCTGATACCGCCTACACCAAGCAGAAGTTCCTGCTTGAGACGATTTTCCCAGTCTCCGCCATAAAGCTGATAAGTAACTTGTCTGTCCTCGGGGAGATTTCCCTCAAAATCGGCATCCAGCAGGTAGAGATCAATTCGGCCCACATCCACTCTCCATACTCTCGCCGACAGATTACGACCTGGTAAAGCAACATTAATCGTAACCCAATTGTCATTACCGTCACGAACAGGAGTTGCCGGAATCTTCATAAAGTCCTGCGGCTCGTAAGTAGATATCTGATCACCGAATGCTGACAGATGTTGAGTAAAATACCCGTATCTGTAGAGCAAGCCGACGGCAGTAAGATTGACATTCATGTCACTTGCCTCTTTAAGATAGTCTCCGGCAAGAATTCCAAGTCCTCCGGAATAAATCTTCAGAGATGTATCAAGACCGTATTCCATACAGAAATATGCGATACGCGGATTCTTCTCCTTAGGCTTCTCTGACATATAATCTTTAAAGGAACGATATACGGCATCCAACTTTTCAATAAATGCCTCATCCTTCTCAAGTTCCTTATATTGAGAAAGCGATATTTTGTCGAGCATGGCAAGCGGATTACCGTTTGACTCTGCCCAAAGCTGACTGTCTATTCCCGAAAACAGATCTATCGCCTCCTGATTCCAGCACCACCAAAGGTTTTTGGCAAGCAGATCAAGATGTTTCAGTCTGTTGGGAATCTGTCTGTTAATCAACACACTTGTCCACGAAGGCGAGTTTGTAACAAGTCTGGTGTATGCCTGTGGCTTATCATCTACCAATTCCGGAAAATCCCCTTTAACGTCGATGACCTTCTTTATCGCAAGAGCATAAGCCTGCTTATAATAGCAGATGTTATTCTCCCACAAGGCGATTTTAGATACATCTCTCGCATTTGTACTATACTCTTCCTGCTCCTCCGGTGTCAATTTGGCAATCTCGAGAATGCGGTTGACGACACCATTTACGACTTCGTCATAATTTGCATCGTTTCTCGGAATAATATCTATTCCTTTATGGCTTTTATTTTTAGGATAATGACTTTCTACCCAAAGGCCGAAACCGGCCAAAGTAGTAGTGGTGGTAGGCACCTTGAATGCAAGCGATTCCAGCGGAGTATAGCCCCACGGCTCATAATATGAAGGAAAGATTGTCAAATCCAGACCTACCAGCAAATCATAGTACGTCATATTAAATATGCCGTCATTTCCATTCAGGTATGACGGAATGAAAAACACGTTAACATCATCGGCAGCTGCATTATTGAGGTTTAAAGATCTGAGACGATTTGTAATCACGTCATAATCATCCATCAAATAGTGAGTGATATTGGTAGTGTATGTGGATGCAGGATTTTGCATTTTTGCCAGCAACTCTTTATTGGGACCGTTGTTACCTGCTGGAACCATGATGAAGGCAAGCACTTTCTTACCTTTGTAGTTACCCGTATTCAACCTGCTCAGGGCATCAATAAAAACATCAATACCCTTATTGCTGTACTCGTATCTTCCACTTATCCCGATCAACGGAGAATCATCCGGAAAGGTCTGAGAAGCCATAATGGAAGCTATCTCCAGCAACTTCTTTCTTGCTCTCTGACGGTAATCATCATACTCTTCTTCAGGAGGAGTAAAACTGTTTTCGAAGCCATTCGGAGTCACTGTATCCACCTCTCTGCCAAGAAATTGCTTACATTCAACAGCTGTAATCTCACTCACGGTGGTAAAGACGTCAGCATTAGTCGCAGCTGCCTTTTCAAGAGAGTGACGGGCTACAACACCGTACTCTTTGGCAAGTTCATCGGCATTCATGTGTCCAATCTGGTCATATAGAGGCTTGTTCTTACCTGCAACACAACGTCCTATAACTGTTGCGTGTGTTGTAAACACAGTGCCGATAGGGAGATTGGCATTGACAATATAGAGCAATCCGGCCCCTGTCATCCACTCATGGAACTGAGCCACAACCTTGTGGTGCGGGCTTAAATTGAACTTTACAAAACTTTCGATAACTTTTCCGGTTGCGTAGCCGAAGAGTGCTGATTCAATATATTCCCAACTTCCGCTGATTGAGTCAACTCCATTGGCCTTCCACAATTCGGTCAGTATTTCGTCCTTTTTCGGAATAAATTGAGTGTAATCCACCAAAATAGCAATGGGATTACCCGGTACGTTCCATCTGCCGACTCTGATACGCAGACCCTCTTGCAAGGCGTCCTCTCTCCATGAACGGAACAAATGGGGATCCTCAGTAAACTCAGGATTCTGTTCGACATCTCGCCAGACGTCTGGTCCAATGTGTATATGATTTTTCTTTAACTCTTTGCCCAGGAACAGCGCCTTTGTTGCAAGAACAGTATGAATTCCACCTACCTTGTTACAAACTTCCCAACTAACTTCAAACAAATAATCGGGCATAGTTTCTTTTTCAATTGTCATAAATTTATAATTAAGATTTCTTCTTTATCGCAAGTAATTTGTCCTGAACTCTAATCTCAAAATCGCTCAATACATTCATATAATTGATAAATGCCTCGTAAGGCGTTTCATACGGATTAAAGTAGCTGTGCACGACTCCGTCTGAGAAAAATTTGGTACACATGTAGTAAAAATGATCACTCTCCTGCAATCTTCTGTATGTACTGATCAAATTTTCATCCTTAGTCTTAAAGACCTTGCTTTCAAGGGCATATATCTTACCGAAGGCTTCGTTCTGAAGCTCGTTACCAAGCCATGCACTGGTATCTCTCTCTTCATCCGCCCACGAGATCGGGAACGGTACATGCAGTGGAGCTACAGGCTGATACATCTTAACTGCCTCACTCGGAGTACAGAAGCCTATACCATGAGACAGCATTACACCCGGCAGAGCATACATGAAATCGAAGATTCCTGTAGAGGCGTTCTGGTGCTCACCGAAAGTCTCATAGTCCATAAAAAGATTGACCACATCACCGTCGTTAAAGGCATTCATCACCCATGTTGCATATTTATCTGCTGTCAGTGGCCATGAATCCCACGACTTGTCGGAAAATCTGAAGGCTATGTCATCGCTCATATTAAAGTTGCGCAGCAATAACTTTAATCGAGGGTTAATCGCATTGGTATAGATATAGTTTGGACTCTTCCATCCCAGGATCTGTTTTGCACCTTCAGTCAGCATAGTATGATATCCCAACTCGGACACAGTCTCACCGATAGCATCGGAATAGACCAGCTCTGTATTGCGGAAAGCTGTCGGCTTAACGCCAAAATACTTTTCTATCAACTGAGCATGCTGCTTTACCTGTTTTTTAAACTCGGTTGGAGATACCATTGAGGCAAGTGAGTGGGAATATGTCTCCGCCAAAAATTCGACACATCCTGTCTTTGCAAGAGCCTGAAAACTCTCAAGCACCTGAGGTGCATATTTTTCGAATTGTTCTATGGCAACTCCGGAGATAGAATATGTGATTTTAAACTCCTTACCGTATTTTTTTATCAGGTCGAGCATCATGTTGTTTGCAGGAAGATAGCACTTCTCCGCCACTCTCTTCAGTATAGTTCTATTGGCAAAGTCATCAAAATAGTGAGAATCGTTACCGATATCGAAAAATCTGTATAATCTCAGTCTATCGGGCTGATGCACTTGAAAGTAGAAACAAATTGTCTTATTCATATCAATATATTTTTATTTTTTACTGTTAATGGCGGCTTCGTAGACCTGTTTAATCCTGGTCGCCGCGTTATCCCACTTAAGGGCATTCACTTCGTCAGCCCCTTTTGCAACCGCCTCCTTTGAGATGGCGGGGTACATGAGCAAGGCATACATTGCATCTGCAAGAGCATCAATATCCCAAAAATCAACCTTTATGGCATACTTTAATACTTCAGCCACTCCGGACTGCTTGGATATGATAGTCGGCACATTAGACTTCATCGCCTCAAGAGGAGAGATACCAAACGGCTCCGAGACAGACGGCATCACATACACATCGGAGTATGCGAACATCCTCTGGACGTCATCCCCTCTGAGAAATCCTGTAAAATGGAATCTGTCGGCAATTTTCAATTTCGCCACACGACGAATGGAGCGATTCATCAAATCTCCGCTTCCCGCCATAACAAACCTCACGTTCGGATACATTTTCAACACCTTGTTGGCCGCTTCTATAAAATATTCCGGCCCCTTCTGGAACGTGATACGCCCCAAAAAGGTGATAACCTTCTCTTTAACCCCTCTTTGCACGGAAAGATCGCTTCTGCCGGTAAAATCAACCGCATTATGGACCGTAATCACTTTTGCAGGGTCAATCCCATATTTATTGATTACTATATTGCGGGTTAAGTTACTGACCGTAATCACGCGATCCGCTTCCTGCATGCCCATCTGTTCAAGATGGAACACTTCTGTATTGATATTTTCACCGGAACGGTCAAATTCTGTAGCATGAACATGTATCACAAGCGGCTTGCCGGAAACACGTTTGGCCGCAATACCGGCCAGATATGTAAGCCAGTCATGAGCATGTATCACATCAAACTGATTGTCCATGGCAATCGCACCGGCAACCATTGCGTAGCGCGACACCTCTTCCATCAAGTTCTTTCCGTACCTGCCTGAAAATTTGTATTTTTGTTTAAAATAGCCGGTAAATTCCTCTCTTTGAAACCGCTGCTCTTTTTCCACCAAAGATGTAAACTCTACCGGATCTATGTAAGGACTCAGATTGGACCCTACCCTAAGAAAATTAACCTTTGACAGAAATTCATCTACACTGTGACATTTGTCGTAAACCGCTACATCACTTGCATTGATAATCCTGACAGCACTCTGATCTTCGTCGCCCGATGCGGAAGGCATCACGAAAAGTACCTCCACATCATTGTGTGCAAGCCCTTTCGTCATTCCATAACAAGCTGTCCCAAGACCTCCCGCAATGTGGGGAGGAAACTCCCAGCCAAACATCAAAACTTTCATTTCTCAGCATCCTCCTTTTTGTATTTATTAATCAAATATTTAACTCTCAATATCTCTGAGACGCTCGCAGCCGAATTGATGGCTCCGTGCGGATAGTGAGGTGGATCTCCATCATAGATCTCCGCAACCGCCCCAAGTCCGTGGATGTTCATATCTTCCGCAAAACCATCTACCAGCATCTCTGCAGTACGAAGATAAGATGGCCCGTAAAGCTTTAGATTGGCTGTAATGTAAGGGCCTAACAGCCATGGCCTCGTACAGCCGTTATGGTATGCCAGGTCTCTCTGGATCTGATTGCCTTCATAAACCCCCTTATAGAGCGGATTTTTAGGTGAAAGTGTGCGAATACCGCGATCTGTGACCAACTCACGGTTAATCGACCTCAACACCTCCGCCTGAATCTCTTCGGAGATGGGGCAGTAAGGCAGTGAACATGCATATATCTGAGAAGGTCTGGTAAATATATTCTGTCCGTCACGATCTACATAGTCGGCAAGATGGCAACGTTCCTCAACCCAAAACATCTTCAAGAAATTATCTTCTATCAACTTCTTGATATTAAGACATTTGTCAATAAAGACCTTATCTTTTCCGAATTTTGCTTCCATATCTGCCGCAAAGCTTACAGCATTGTACCACAGAGAATTAGTCTCTACCTGATAACCTGCACGCTCCGTAACCGGCACTCCGTCAAGATAAGCATTCATCCAAGTCAGTGCGACCCCCTTCTTCTCTCCCCACAAAAGGCCATTGTCGTGCATCTGCACTTCCGGCCGACCTGCAATATAGCTTAATATAATATCTTTCAGTATCTTACCATATTTAGTCCATGCCCCCTTCTCGTCATTGGTAAATGAAGCTAAATGCTGCACATCCGGCGTAATTCTCAGCGGGCCGTCAACCTGATTGCAGCCGTGCAGAATTGCATCTTTGTGTATGGTGATCAAGTCGCTCAACACTTTGTTGAAGAGCGTCACATTTCCGTCATTGTAAAGTGTAAGGCCCGGCAAGAAAACACACGTATCACGCAGGATTCCCGTAGCCAGCCATGAGAAGCCGCTGCAAACCCTTGTAAATGGACCGTTTATGGCAAATAATTGAGCAGCAGCCGCCTTTAGACAGTCTTCATAATTCTCACGCTTGACTCTTGTCTTCTCCTCCTTAGTAAAATTAGGTTTGAAACTTCTCGTATTCATCGCCTTTGTCGAAGCGGAGAAAATGACAGTCTCACCCTTCTTAATCGGCATCTCAAAGAAACCCGGAACAAACAAATCCTCTGTACAGTCAAATCCTCTCCTGTACTCCTCTCTATAGACGATGCCACGATACCAGTCCGGATTATGAACATATTCACAAGACTTTGAGCACTGAAGATTCAGATCCGGAAAGCCCGCATACATATTGAAAGCCACCCCGTTTTCTATTGGAGTGTAATGTGTATCGGCATCAGTATTGGCATGCGTAAGGGAGTGAATGTCTCTGAAGGCAAGAAACGGCTTCAAACGCAGTACAGTCTCTGAATTGGCCTCCAGAAGAGTGTACTTGATCAGAAGCTGCTCCTCTTCATGAATGAAAATAAAGGACTTCTGAAAGATCATCCCGCCTACACGGTACGTAATTGTAGGAATAGGATCCATTTCAAAGTCTATGATATACTTATGACCTCTCGGCTCATATACATTTCCGTAATTGTGGATGCCCAAATTGAAAGGCTGCCCATGCTGGAGCAATGTCTCATCGAGAGAGGAGAGCAAAATGTATTTGTCAGCTCCGAATTTATCCATCGGGACAACGAGCAAGCCATGATACTTCCTCGTATTACAACATACAATTGTAGTGTTTGCATAGCCTCCGGCCCTATTTGTTGACAATACTTCCCGCTTTAGAGAGTATTCAAGGTTGACTAATTCAGCCTTATTAAACTTTAAATAAGCCATATATCTAATATTTTTAACCGCGCAAGTTACAACAAAAAATCGGATAATCAGTTACATTTTAGGACGAGCACGCTTCTGCACGGCAAATAAAGCGACAGAATAGAGTCCCCTCCTTCCATGTGAGTAAAATGATCTATGCTGTCCACATTACGGCTGAAGCCTCCGAACTGCTCCGCATCGCTATCCAGCACAACCGACCATTTACCTGCGGGTGCTTTAAATTCATAATTATCAAAAGACTGATTCGGATTGAAATTAAAAGCGAACAAAAAAGAGCCGCGAGTGAATATAAGTACTTTTTTCATCTCATCAGCCCTTAGGCAGAACAAGCTGTCTTTCAATATTTTATTCTTCGAAAACAGGTGAATCATCGACTTGTCAAATTCACGTAACGATTTGTAACGAAGATGGTCCGCATCCGACAGCGACCACTGTCTGCGGGCGTAAAAGTAGGACCAGTTATTACCTTCTCGAGGAAAGTCAATCCATTCCGGATGACCGAACTCATTACCCATGAAGTTGAGGTATCCATTGCCGGCCGTAGCAAGTGTTACGAGTCGTATCATTTTATGAAGGGCGATGCCGCGATCCACAACAATGTTCTGCGAATCTTTGCTCATAGAGTAGTACATCTCCTTGTCTATCAGTCTGAAGATAATAGTTTTATCTCCGACAAGAGCCTGGTCATGACACTCTGCATAACTGATAGTCTTTTCGTCTGCACGCTTATTGGTCAGCTGATAATAGATCTCTCCCATACTCCAGTCCCAATCAGACAACTCTTTAATCCATTTGATCCAGTGGTCACAAATGCCCATACTCATCCTGAAATCAAACCCGATACCTCCGTTTTCCAGCGGAGCTGCAAGGCCCGGCATTCCCGACATATCTTCAGCTATTGTGAAGGCATTGGTCTTCAACTCTTTAATAAGTATATTCGCAAGACCGAGATAGGTTATCGCATCTTCATCCTCTCCTCCGTCAAAATAGTTATTGTAGCCGTTAAAATCGCGCTCCAAACCGTGATCAAGATAGAGCATACTCGTCACCCCGTCAAATCTGAACCCATCCAAATGGTACTCTTCCATCCAATACTTACAGTTTGAAAGCAGGAAGTATAAAGTTTCACTTTTTCCGTAATCGAAGCATCTTGATGTCCAGGCCGGATGTTCTCCCCTTGCTCCCGCATGGAAATATGTCGTAGATGTGCCGTCAAACATGCTTAAGCCCTCTGCCTCATTTTTCACGGAGTGAGAATGAACTATATCCATTATCACCGCAATACCCTTTCCATGCGCCTCATCTACCAGTTGCTTAAACTCTTCCGGTGTCCCGAAACGACTGCTCAGGGCGAAAAAGTTGGATACCTGATAGCCGAAAGAACCATAGTATGGATGCTCCTGCAGAGCCATAATTTGAATGGTATTGTATCCCAAATCCACTATTCGAGGTAACACATCCTTACGAAATTCCTCAAAAGTGGCGACCTTCTCCTTTTCCGAACTCATACCGATATGTGTTTCATAAATGAGCGGATTCTCCACTTTCTTCGAAAATTTATGCATCCATTCATAAGGCTTCTCCGGATCCCACACTTCTGCCGAAAATATCTTTGTGTCCGGATCCTGAACGCAACGCGTCACATAAGCCGGAATTCTCTCCGCACCGCCATTAGGCCATTCAATAAACCACTTATAATGATCGCCGTGATGTATTTGGCTTACAGGTACTTTCAATTCCCAATTACCTCCTCCGATCGGATTCAGGGCATACTGCCGTTCACGCTTCCAATTGTTGAAATCTCCTATCAGATAGATTTTTGTGGCATTCGGCGCCCACTCTCTGAATACGCGACAGTCTCCCTCCGTATGAAGAGCATAGTAGAGATGATTGTTTACGGCATTGCTCAGTTTTTTTCCGTAACCGGCTATCTCCTGTTTTTTAGTGATAATCCGATGGTTACGTTCAATTATTGTCTTTTTATACGGCTCCAGATAGGGGTCGGTATCATATATCATCATAGCCTTACTGTTGTTACTCCTCATTAACGATTTTATCTACCTCCTCTTCCTTTCCCTTAATATAATTACGGCAGAGCCTGGTAAGCTCGGTAACTCTTTTAATCTCGTCACTCATTTTGGTAATGTCAGCACTTGGATCTTCAATCTTCTTCAGCAAAGTTTCCATCTCTGCCATAGCCTCATCATATTTAAACTGCTTCATCTTCCGTCTTATTTTTAGATTTAACAATACACTCGGCAATTCCGTCTCTCAGCATCAGTGTAACAACATCATTCGGGCATAAGTCCTCCACGGAACCCACCTTACGCCCCTGCTTAAAAGCAAGAGCAAATCCCTTTAAGAGCACCTGATGCGGATCGACTGCCGCAACACGAAACTCTATCTGATCCAACTTCTTATTTTCCATCAGGAAACGAAGCGAAACGGCACTCCTGACTCTCATCAAATATCGGTCCAAAGTATCGTACATACTCTGCCACCTCCCTTTCAGGGCCATCTGCAGGCGTAATGCCATAGAACCTATCCTGTACTCTTCCTGAGCAAAAATATCTATGATATAATCCGCCAGCGCAGTCGGAGTCTTTACGTTAGTATGGGCCACCATATCTATAACATGGTAGTCGTGGTCATGCCCGATGCCTGTCAGTACAGGCATCGGAAATTGCGCCACATTGACAGCAAGGTCGTAATCGTCAAAACAGACGAGATCCATTGCGCCCCCGCCTCCTCTGAGTATCAGCACCGCATCATACCGATCTGCCTGTATAGCTATCTCATCCAGAGCGGCAATGATTCCCTGAGGTGCTTCATTTCCCTGCATTGGTGCAGAAAATAGAGTAGTTTCAAATTTGTAGCCGTACTCATTTTCATGCAGATGACGCATAAAATCGCGATAACCGGCAGCACTCTCACTTGAGATCACGGCAAATCTGCGCGGCAGAGTGGGCAGGAACAATGTGGCCTGCATATCAAACATACCGTCGGCACGAAGCCTGGCTATCGTCTTCTGTCTTAACATCTCCCACTCCCCGACAGTAAATGCAGGGTCAATATCACATATAATCAGAGATAATCCGTAAATCTCCGAATACTGCACCTGTACCTTTACAAGAAGGTTCATTCCAACTGCAAGCGGCTGTCCGGCAGTGCTTTCAAAATAAGGCTTCAACATCCGGTAAGAAGAACTCCAAATGACTGCCGAAACTTTGGCCTGGATGCCGTTTCCGTCCTCACTCTTTTCAATCAATGTAAGATAGCAATGTCCGGAAGGATGCTCCTTTACCTCGCTAATCTCTCCACGCACCCAAACACAGTCAACAAAAGTTCCTTTAATACTCTCCTTAATCCTCTTCTGCAACTCAAGCAGGCCTATTTGCGTTTCATTTGCCATAACAGGCGCAAAGTTACTATTTAATCAACATTTTTTTCTTTTTGCATTAGCTTTTCGTACTTTTGTTGTTTGTAAATAACCTATTATGATTGTAAACCAGGCTATATTTGCGGGCAGCAGTGAATTAGTCAGCCAGAAACCGAAGGCATCCCTTCCGGAATTTGCGTTCATCGGCAGATCCAATGTGGGGAAGTCATCTCTGATTAACGCCCTCTGTGCAAAGAAAAATCTGGCTCACACCTCCTCTACCCCTGGTAAAACTCAACTTGTAAATCACTTTCTAATCAATGATTCGTGGTATCTTGTCGATTTGCCTGGTTACGGCTACGCCAAAATGGGTAAAAAGTCAAAGGAGAAACTCAGTAACATTATAGACAACTACATCGCACTCTCCGAGGAGATGGTGATATTGTATGTGTTGTTAGACTGCCGTCACGACATTCAGAAGATAGATTTGGACTTTCTGTGCCGGCTTGGAGAACATGAAATTCCGTTTGCAATCATTTTCACAAAGTGCGACAAACTTGGCACGAATGTCCTCTCAACGCAGATAGAGAGGAATAAAGAAGAACTGCTCAAGTACTGGGAAGAGCTACCACCGGTATTCTTGAGTTCTGCTGAAAACGGTATGGGAAGAAATGAGATACTTAATCACATTGAACAAATATTAAACTCATAAAAAACTATACATTATGGAGCAACATGATCACAAGTTTAAAATCTTTTCCTGCAGGAATTCCCGCTATTTGGCTGAAAAAATAGCGAAAAATCTCGAAACCACCTTGGGACAGTCCGAGGTTACAGTCTTTAGCGACGGTGAATTTCAACCGGCATTCACCGAAAGTGTCAGGGGCGCAACCATCTTCATCGTCCAGTCCACTTTTCCTCCTACAGAAAATCTTTTTGAATTGTTGCTTATGATTGATGCGGCACGTCGTGCATCTGCCTATAAAGTTATCGCGGTAATGCCTTACTTCGGGTGGGCGCGACAGGACAGAAAAGACCGTCCGAGGGTCTCTATCGGAGCCAAATTAGTTGCTAATCTCCTTCATGCCGCAGGATGCGACAGAGTGATGACCTGTGACTTGCATGCAGACCAGATTCAGGGATTCTTTGATTTCCCGGTCGATCATATTTATGCAAGCTCCGTATTTTTGCCGTACTTGAGAGATCTGAAGATTGACAACCTCTCGATTGCTTCTCCGGATATGGGCGGGGCAAAAAGAGCAAATGCTTATTCGAGGATTCTCGAGGTTCCTATGATTATTTGCCACAAATCTCGTGAAAGAGCCAATGTGGTAGGATCCATGACTGCTATCGGCGATGTGGAAGGGAGAAACGTAGTGATTGTGGATGATATGGTCGATACCGCCGGAACTATTACAAAATGTGCCGACATGTTGCTTGAAAAGGGTGCATTGAGCGTAAGAGCCGTTGCAACCCATGCCGTACTTTCCGGCAATGCTTATGAACGAATTGCAAAATCATCTCTTCAGGAGTTTATCGTTACGGATACGATTCCTCTGTCAAGTGATCCTAATATCGACAAATCCAAGTTTACAGTTCTATCCGTGGCAAAGACCTTCGCCGATGTGATTGAGAAAGTTTATAATTTCCAGCCTATCAGCGATACTTTTGTTTTTTAAGACCATGATACTCAACGACAAATTACCTATAGATCAGGTGTATGACATCCTGATTGCAAAGATAGGCGACTATTTTAAGAAGGCAGGCAAGCAGCGTGCTGTTGTAGGACTTTCCGGAGGAATTGACTCGGCGGTCGTGATGGCCTTAGCCTGCAAAGCTTTGGGTACCGACAATGTACACGGCATACTGATGCCCTCACAGTTCTCTACGGTTCAGTCCGTATCGGACGCTGTCGATCTTGCCGACAATCTGAATGCCAAATATGACATTATCCCTATTGAGAAGATTTACGGCAAGTTTATGTCGGAGATGGAAAGTTATTTCAAGTTTGGTGAATGGAGCGTTGCTCAGGAAAACCTTCAGGCCCGCATCCGCGGCACTATCCTGATGACATATTCCAACAAATTTGATGCGCTGCTGCTGAACACATCCAATAAAAGCGAACTTTGCACAGGGTATGGGACTCTTTACGGAGACCTGTGCGGATCAATAATGGTAATTGCCGACCTCTACAAAGTTCAAGTCTATGAACTTGCCAACTACATCAATACAGATGACAATGTTATTCCGGCAGCCATCATGCAAAAAGCTCCTTCAGCTGAACTTCATCCAGGCCAGAAAGACAGTGATTCGCTCCCTGTTTATGATCAGTTGGACCCTATCCTCTACGCTTTGAACGAAGAGGGCAAGAGTGTGGATCGACTTATTTCCGAAGGGGCAGATAAAGTACTGTTAGATAGGATTTTAAGACTAATGCACGGAGCAGCATTCAAAGTACATCAGTTAGCTCCGGTAATTACTGTCAGTGACAAACCTGTTGTCCCTGCAAATAAGTGTCTGTAATATGGACCTGTTGGTTATTTCCATAATTTTACTCGGTTTGTGCTTCATTTTGATGAGCGTACGCGTACTCCTTATAAAAAATGGAACATTTATAGACGGTGAGATCACCCGCAATGAGGAATTGCGCAGACTGGGCATCACCTGCGCCAAGGAGGAAGAGTTAAAATTATGGGGAAAGCAGAACAGGAAAAGACACCCTTTATGCTCGGATATCGGGTGTGAAGAGTGCATCTTCCATACAAGAGAAAAGGAACTTATCGAGAAAAGAAAAAAGAAGAAAGACTCTTAGTCCTCTACTTTATCGTGTAAGACAGCTTTCCTTAATTCAAAGTTCTGTCCCAAGTACTTCTTGCGAACTTCAGGATTGTTTGCAAGTTGTTCGGCTGTGCCGCTTTCAAGGATTGTTCCCTCATACAGCAGATAGGCTCTATCCGTAATGGCTAAAGTTTCGTGTACGTTGTGGTCGGTAATTATTATCCCGATATTTTTCGTCTTCAGCTTGGCAATAATGTGCTGAATATCTTCTACCGCTATGGGATCTACCCCTGCAAACGGCTCGTCAAGCAAAATAAACTTAGGATCGATAGACAATGCGCGTGCAATCTCACAGCGACGTCTCTCTCCGCCTGAAAGTTGGATACCGAGACTCTTGCGTACCTTACCGAGACCAAACTCTTCAATCAGATCTTCAAGTCGGTCATACCTCTCATTTTTGGAAAAATTGGACATCTCCATGACTGCAAGCAAATTATCCTCAACACTCAGTCTTCTGAAAACCGACGCCTCCTGAGCAAGATAGCCAAGACCCTTTTGAGCTCTTTTATACATTGGAAGTCCCGTAATCTCCTCATCATCAAGGAATATCCTTCCCGAATTGGGCTTGATAAGCCCGGTAATCATATAAAAACTTGTGGTCTTACCGGCACCGTTCGGGCCGAGAAGTCCGACAATCTCACCCTGCTCAACCTCGATAGAGACTCCCTTTACGACAGTCCTCTTTCCATATTTTTTAACCAAATTGGTACAAAAAAGTTTCATCTGTTTCCTGTTTTAATTTATGACAGTTCAAGTCCCAAGTCCTTTCCCAGCTCCATGAATTCGGAAGAACTCTCTCGCAAAAAGTCTGCCTTAGTTGATGGCATATACAATTTATTTTTATTCGGATTGTCTTCATCAGAGGCAGTCTCAATTATCAGTTCAATCGTATCGTCACCGAAATTTGCGCGGATAAACTTTTCCAAACGCACTTTGCAATTCTTTACTATCCAATCTTTCTGGGCATCATTTCCGACAACAAAATGGATCTTTTTACCCTCAAAATCTGTGACCGGCGGCTTCTGAGAGATGGCAGATGACAGACGGGGCATCGCCGACTCGTTTTCAGCCATGCGCATCCATACTTTTAATATATTTTCTTCCGTAAACTCCAACGTCTCTGTGATAATAGCTTCTTCGACATTTTTCTTCTTCGGAGCATTCACCTCCTTCATAATATTCCTTATCGAAAGTTGTCCAGGTGCCGGTGCAGTCGTTGCAGTCTCAACGGCAGGCTTAGCCACGGCATGATCGGAAGCATCCGCCACGGTATCCTTAGCTTCGGCAGGTTTCGCATCAGCAACAGGTTTTGTCTCAACAGCAGGCTTTGCCTCGACAGCAGGCTTTGCCTCGGCAGGGGCCACATTTGCCGCCCCCATTATACGGGAAATATCAAGCAGGGTAAATTCAATAAGCAACCTCTGATTGCCGCTCTGCTTGTATCCTGTCTCACATGCTGTAGTACGGCTCAAAGCCTCGAACAGAAAATTGAGAGAACACCTTGATGCTGTGGTTTTGTATCTTTGTGCTACTGTCGGCGCAAGCTCCATCAGTGTCTGGGAAGCCTCATTTTTGCAAACTAAAAGATCTCTGAAATGAGTACTCAAGCCTGAAATAAAATGCAGCGCATTAAATCCTTTTGAAAGGATCTCATCGAAGGTAAGCATTGCAGCTGCGTAGTCTCCCGCAAGGAAGTCATCCGTCAACTTGAAATAATAGTCGTAATCGAGTACATTAAGATTTTTGATAACCTGCTCGTATGTAATATCCTTTCCACAAAAGGCAACAGTCTGGTCAAACAAAGTAAGAGCATCACGCATGGCTCCGTCAGCCTTCTGAGCTATAATATGGAGAGCATCATCACTGATAGTAACAGACTCCTTTTGAGCGATATTTTTCAGATTGCGGACGATATTCTCAACCGAAATCCTGTTGAAATCGTAGGTCTGACATCTCGATAAGATGGTAGGCAGTATCTTGTGCTTTTCTGTCGTGGCAAGAATAAAGATCGCATGTGCCGGCGGCTCCTCAAGTGTCTTCAAAAAGGCATTGAAGGCTGATTGCGAAAGCATGTGAACCTCATCTATAATATAGACACTGTATTTCCCGACCTGCGGAGGGATCCTGACCTGATCGGTCAAAGCCCTTATGTCCTCCACCGAGTTATTTGATGCCGCATCAAGTTCATGAATACTGTAAGAACGTCCTTCGGCAAATGAGAGGCACGACTCGCACGTACCGCAAGGTTCCATATCCTCGGAAAGATTGGAACAGTTAATAGTCTTTGCAAATATGCGCGCAGCACTTGTCTTACCTACGCCGCGCGGGCCGCAAAACAGATAAGCGTGAGCCAGCTGATGTCTCAAAATGGAATTTTTGAGAGTCCTGGCTATATTTTCCTGACCAATTAAAGCCTCAAAACTGTTTGGTCTATACTTTCTTGCAGATACGATGAATTGTTCCATAATTCTACAAAAGTACGAATATTTCTATAACTTTGCAGCCTTTTCATAGATAAAAATAAATGAACACTCCCGAGCAACAGCCATATATCAAATTCTTTCCATGCGGGCTTCAATTTGCCCTTAAAAAAAGCAACTCTCGAGTCGCCTACTGCGCCTTGAGCATCAAGTCAGGGACCCGCAATGAGCCGGATGAGTTTAGCGGACTGGCCCACTTTACTGAGCACATGATATTTAAGGGAACCTCTCATCGCACCTCCAACAGTATCAACAATCGACTTGAAAAGCTTGGCGGAGAGTTGAATGCCTATACCACCAAAGAGGAAACGGTAGTCTATTCCACCACACTTCGAGAGGACCTTCCAAAAGCCGTTGATCTTCTCTTTGAACTTGTATTCGACTCTGTATTTCCGCCAAAGGAGCTGCAGAAAGAGAGATCTGTCGTGATAGATGAGATCAATATGTACAAAGATTCCCCCTCAGAATACATATTCGATGACTTTGAGGAGTTTCTGTTCGGCCACCATCCACTCTCCAAATCCATATTGGGAAGCAGTAAAAGTCTCGGCAAGATAACTTCAGAGACTCTTCACGACTACGTGAAAGCTAATTTTACTCCACAGAATATCACCTTTTCCATCGTGGCCGACATCTCTTCAGATAAGGCTGAAAAGCTCGTGGCCAAGACAATACACAAGTATATCCCCTCTGCAGAGGCTGTTCAGACGCCTGTACGGCATCCCGTAACATTCGGAAAAGAGAGTCTTGCTGCCGGCTGTGTCTTTACCAAAGAGGCTTCAAAAAAGAACCATCAGGTCAACTGCATCATCGGAACTTCCGCCTACTCGCTTTATGATGAGAAAAGGATAGCTTTAATCCTGCTGACCAACATTTTGGGCGGGCCCTCATCAAACTCTATCCTAAATCAGGTACTGCGCGAAAAGGGGGCTATGGTCTATACGGTTGAAGCCTCTTTCAATCAATATTCGGACACCGGAGTCGTTACTATCTACTTCGGATGTGACAAAGAAAATCTGAACAGATGTGTAGATCTGGTCCACAGAGAGATAGCAAAGTTGAGAAGCCATACCGTGTCCGACTCGGTACTCAAAGGAGCAAAAAAGCAACTGTTGGGGCAGATTGCGGTATCCTCAGACAATGGTGAAACCCAGTGTCTTACTATGGGAAAGAGCCTTCTTGCTTTCGGAGAGATACTCCCGGATGAAGTAGTGCGTAAGAAGATTGAAGCCGTAACTTGTGACGAACTTTTTGCAGTGGCAAATGAAATATTTGCCGAAAAACGACTTTCAACTTTGATATACAAATAGTTATGGAAGCTCTTGACTCATATTTGAAGCAGTATTCCACTCCTCAGAGTGAAGCTTTGGATTATATAGAAAAACAGACACATCTGAAGACCAACCATGCACGCATGCTATCCGGACCGGTACAGGGCAGGTTGATTGCTATGATTTCCCGGATAATCAATCCGCTGCACATACTCGAACTGGGTACTTTTACAGGATATTCAACTGTTTGTCTGAGCGAAGGGCTGCGCGAAGGAGGATCTATCGACGCATTAGAAATTAACGATGAATTGGAAGATCTAATAAGGGACGGCTATGCCAAAGCGGGCATCTCCGATCGTGTCAATCTGATGTTTGGAGATGCAAAGGCTTTGATTCCCACACTTTCTGCACAGTATGATCTGGTCTATATTGATGCAAATAAACGAGAGTATGTGGATTATTATCAACTCGTTATCGAAAAGGTAGTGCATGGCGGGATCATTCTTGCCGACAATGTGCTTTGGGACGGGAAAGTGCTTGAAGATCCTCCACAAACAGACGCACAGACTCAAGGCATTCTGTCTTTCAACAAGTTAGTATCAGAGGATGAACGTGTCGAGAATGTAATAATCCCTTTACGAGATGGTCTTAACCTTATTCGTGTAAAATAGAACTTTTTTATTATATTTGTAGTTTAATAATTACAGAGGTATGAAAAAGTTGTACATTGTCATGTCGCTTATGGTTCTGCTCTTAACGGCAGGATGCAAGCCGGAGCCCTATATCATAGTAGAAAAATCCGATTATAAATTTGACTGTAACGCAGCAACGGATTCTGTCATATTTACGACCAATTATGCCTGGACAACTCAGACTTACAACTCATGGATAACTGTCTCTCCGGCAACGGGAGCTACCGCAAGAGGTGTAGTTAAATTTCAGGTTAGCCAAAACAAAACTTACGGCGCAAGAGAAGGTACCTTTGCCATTCACTCCGTAGACGGACAGCTTGAGCACATAATCCGTATATCGCAGGCTCAAAATGATACTTTGGTTCTGAATTATGACTCTTTTACTGTTCCAAGTACGGGAGGTACTGTTGCCGTCAATGTGATTACAAATGTTGATTTTGAAGTAGAAATAGATTGCAACTGGATTACACAGTCTAAAGCACTTTCAAGCAAAATGGTTTACTTGGAAGTTGATGCCGCCCCCGACAAATATTCATCCAGGGAGGGAAAGGTATATATCAATTCGAAAGACTCTACCGGCTTGATGAAATATAGAAAAGAGATCACCATTACCCAGCAGCAGGACAACTACTTGTCTTTAGCGCATAAGCTTTACAGTGTTGAAACGGGTGGTGAGACCTTTGATGTGGATGTTACCACAAATATCCCGTACAGGGTGATAATTCCTCCCGAATACGCTTCGTGGGTTAAAGAGGTTACAACCAAGGCTCTCCATACTGATTCATATACCTTTACAGTCTCACCGAATACCACTTACAGTTGGAGAAATGCATACATCGTGTTTGCCGGCACCACTACTTCTCTGACAGATACAATCAAAATTACTCAAGACCAGACAAACTATATGCAACTTGAGGAGGAGCTTTATCAACTCGATTCTAAAGTTAACACCATTGATGTCGTGGTCAATACCAATGTGGAAATTTATCACCAGATTCTGGACGATGCGCAGAGTTGGCTCTCAATCGTTGCGACCAAAGCTCTATCGGACAAGCATTTCAATGTAACTACAACCTCTTTCGCCGGATCAGAAACAGAGGTATTTAGAAGCGGACGCATAGTATTTTACAATAACGAAAAGAATGTCTCCGACACTTTAACCGTAGTGCAGACTGCCGATGGCGTATATTATGTGCGGTTAGCTTCTCCGGGCACCTTAAGTACTTATTTTGAGTCAAGTGAATATTCTCAGGTTCAAAAGATTATTGTTACAGGAACTGTTCGAGACAGCGATATTACATTCATCAGGGACAACTTAAGAAATTTAACGCATATAGATTTCAGTGAGTTGACCAATACCTCTCTACCGTATAATTCATTTTACAACAATAGTGATGGTATGCCGTTGTTGAAGCGTATTGTTTTGCCTCAGGCACTTACCATTATCAACCACCATGCCTTTACCAATTGTGCAAAACTGGAAGATATTGTTCTTCCGTCAACTATGACCTCCATCCAACAAAATGCGTTCTCAGGGTGTACAAGTTTGAAGAGTATCAACCTTCCAAACAGCATCACAACAATCGAGAGCAGCGCATTTGCAGAGTCAGGATTAACAGCCATTACGTTACCAAGCTCACTTTCTACTATTTCTCAGGCTTTGTTTAAAGGTTGTACAAGCCTTGCCTCCGTAACCATAGGAATAGGTGTTAACAGTATTGGTATTGAATCTTTCTACAACACAGGACTTAAGAGCGTGGTTGTACCATCAAATGTCACTTCGATTGCAAGAAGTGCATTTTATCAATGTACATCGCTGGTAACTGCGGTACTGCCGGAGAGCCTGACTACCCTTGATGCTCAGGCATTTGCATATTGCTCATCGCTGACATCCGTTAATATCCCAACCTCATTTACCTCAATTAACAACAATATGTTCCGAGAATGTACTGCTCTAAAGACAATTACAATCCCGGCAGGCATAACGAGGATAGACTATAATGTCTTCTCAGAGTGTTCATCTCTTGAGTTGATTATTTGTAATGCAAGTACGCCACCGACTCTGGTATCCGATCCATTCAGTGGCGTTAACAAAGAGACATGCGTGCTGCGTGTCCCTGCAGGCTGTGCAGATACCTACAAAGCTACCTATATGTGGCAACAGTTTGTCAACATTACAGAGTAGCCAAAAGCAATTGGCTTAAAGCTATTTATATATTTGTACCATTAACCAGATAAAAAAACAAAAGTTAAGAAAGTAAAATTATAACATACATAATGCATTAGCTATTATTTCGCGTTTACCGAAGCCCAGGAAACTTCATATACAAGAGCCGAATAATAACAAGTAAAAGAGGACTACGATAGTAACTCTTTTTGCCGGTAAATAATAAGCCATGCTCGCACTTTTGGTGTGGGCTATCTTTATTCCGGCAATAAGGTTTCTATCCTGGGCACCTTGGTAAACGCAGTAAGATGGCCCACGCCTTTTTATTGCGCTAAGTGATTGATAGTTGTGCTACAAACCATCTACATTTATGAAATCACTATCACCAATTTCAATCACTTTGACCTGTTTTTTACTATTCTCATTTATTCTCTATTCATGCGTCAAATTTCCAAAATTTGACCCTGTTGAACCTATTGACCCTGTCTCACCTGGAGACACTACCGTAACCGGGGAGAATCCAAACGTTACTCCGGCATATATTTATCCGTTTTCGGACGAAGTATCAAACTCAGTAGCTGAAATCACTCTCTCTTTTGATACTAACGTAGATATCTCTACTCTTTCTGCAGAGATTCCATATCTGAAATACAACAAGGAGTGGTTACTTCTTCTCACCCAGGACGATTGCAAGCAGGCTGCCTATTGTAGAACATGGGCAGTTATCAATGGCAGACCGGTATCATCATCGGAAACCATTGAAATCCCTCCATATTGGGTTGAATTGTATTATACTTCTTTGCATCTGAGAAGTAACGACTTACCTCCCACCATTATAAAAGAGAGCACTCCGCTATGTTCTACGGATGGCGCAGGAAAAGATGTTCGATTTGCCTTTACCACTACCCTTATGCCGGAAGGCAACTCTATGAAATCTGCAATCTCGGTCACGCCGGGCTTTACAGACAATTATTACCGTTTTTATGTGCGTTCGGGACTTGCATGGGAAGATGTTACGGAGATGGTCAATTATGGAGTAGGCATCGCTTTTCATGATGTAGATTCCTATGATGTCTCTACCCCTTCTGTAATTGCAACACATTACGGGATTTGTCAGGATACAATAAAAAGTCGTCTTGCAGGACGTGGATGCAAGATGTTGACTGAACCTAACGGAAATAAGGCATATATAGTTGCAGCCCAGGAATTTCCGGACATCCTTACAATAACTGCACAAAGCGGCGGACAAAAGTTGTACCCATTTCAGGTTAGTGGAGATCTTAAGCAGGCAGTGTTGGAACGCACCGTGTATGATAACTTCACCGATATTTATTCAAAGATAAATACGGAAATGTCAAAGCCAAAAGAGACACGCGAAGCTATTTTAATAGGCGTTCATGGGACGAATAACGAGTGGATGGATTTTTTTAGAGATATCCGCAACAAATATGGCAAGGGTGGCGCTGACAATGTATGGTTTACAAGCCAGGAAGAGTATTTCGAGTACAATTATTACAGAGTTCACAGTAGCGTGGCCCTTTCTCAAATAGATTCGAAAACGGTTAAACTTACCGTTACTCTACCAAGCGAAAACCTCTTTTACTACCCCTCAATCACACTAAATCTGCTTGGACTTAATAATGCAAATGTGATATCCGTGAGTTCTAACAATACTGTCAGCGGTCTTTCTCACGCAAAATATGGTACAGGAGAGATGATCAACATTGATTGCCGCAAGCATCTGGCCGCTATGGCTACTCACTATGTGGAGACTTATGAGTCCGATAAGAGTGTATCATATTTCAAATGGGACGCAGAGTACTTCACCAATATGCTAAAAGACTCCGACACCAAAACCGCACTACTGGAAAGAATTCAATGACAATCGGGATTAATTCATACCTTGAAACAAGAACCTTACAAGAAGAATCTTGCAAAAAGTTGCAAAATATATACTTGACTAATCGAAATAAGTTGCAATCATGCTTAACAGAAAGGTTAATAACAGCCTGAAAGAATGGCTCCTATCAAATTTATTTTCGATTATTCAGTGTATCTTTGACTGATCGGGCCAAGAATCATCTGGTCATACAACTCAGAGATGACAAAGTTTTCACTGCGTGCAATAATTTTGGATTTATGGGCTTCATACTGCTCCATATTTTCTTTAGCTATAGGCTCTGCAGGAGGTGATTCCATCTTGAGAGGATTGATTGGTGAGCCGTTTTTCCAAACTCTAAAATCCAGGTGAGGTCCTGTAGAAGAGCCGGTACTTCCGACATATCCGATAATCTGTCCCTGCGATACGCGAGTTCCGACAGCTATACCGGCTCCATACTTCGAGAGATGCAGATATGCCGTGGTGTAAACAGAATTGTGTCTGATCTTTACAGTATTACCACCTCCTCCGTTGTAGCCTTTCTGGATAACAACACCATCGCCTATACTCATTACAGGGGTGCCTTTGGGAGCAGCATAGTCAACTCCGGTGTGAGGTCGGACTACACGGGTAATAGGGTGCTTTCGAGCGTATGAAAAACCGGAACTGATTCTGGAAAAGTTTAAAGGAGCCTTAAGGAAAGACTTGCGCATACTCTCCCCTTTCTCATTCCAATAGCGATTGGTTGACCCATCTTCCTCAAAGTAGAATGACTGATACTCCTTGTCCCCGTGTCTGAATACAGCATAATAGACATCTCCTATATCCATAATTTTACCATCGCAGGTAATCTCATCATATAAGGCCGTGAATTTATCTCCTTTTTGCAGTCCAAAGAAATCTATACTCCATGCATAAATATCGGACAACTTCATAGCAAGAAGCGATGTAACTCCTGCATTCTGAGTATCCACCCAAAGTGAATTCTGTATTGTAACCTCAACGTATCGAGGAACGAGCACAACTTCTTTTTCAACAATTTTAACATCGGTCGAATCTATCAGAGAAAAGACAACTACCGAAAGTTTATCCTTTTCGTAAACCCAGTATGCGAGTCGAGGCTCTTCATCCTTCGTGAAGTAAGCATGATAAGACTTGCCTATCTGAATGTTGCGAACATCGAATGTCGGCTGTGAGGCCTGAGAGATATTGTAAATTTCCTTCTGAGAAACACCAAAGTCATTCAAAATAGTTGAGAAAAAATCACCTCTCTTTACTACACCTTCCCTCATTTCATACAGGTTGACAGGAATACCATATTCGTAAACATTGTCATCAACACCCATATTATCAAATTCAGCGACACTCTTTTTAGTTAACCCTCTATTAGGCGACTTCTTCGCACGTTCTTTCTTTCTTATAGGCTCGTGCGACTCTCTCTCTTCCGAGTTATGCACAGAGAGGCTATCTTTCACCATCAAACTCTCTGACGCACTTTTATATGGCCTCCACACAGCAGACTTTCTTCCCAAAAAGAACGATAAAACAATCAATAATAGTGCTGAAACAATTATAATCAGTCTCTTTTTTCTGCTATTTTTCATCTTGAAATCTTGAATACAGGGCGCAAGATAGCCATTTTTTATTTTTGTTGATAACTTATGTGGAAAAAATTGTAAAAATTTGGAATAAAGTGGAAAAGTATTATTACTTTTGCAGAACACATCACAAAACAATATTTGAATGGCTAAGTTCATCGGCGAATATAAAGCGAAGATAGACGACAAGGGGAGGTTAATCTTCCCCTCTGCCTTCAAATCTCTTATGGGTGAAGGTGCTGATCTTCGATTTGTTGTGAAAAAGTCACTGTTTGCAGAATGTCTTGAGATGTACACATATTCAGAGTGGGAAAAGGACTCTGATGAAGTTAAAAGCAGACTTAATTTTTTCAATAAAGAGCATACGATTTTCTGGAGAGAATATATGAGAGGCAGTGCCATCATAGAGCCTGACGAAAAACTTTCCCGTATGCTTATTCCTAAACCCCTGTTGGAAGCAATAGGAGTAGAAAAGGATGTTGTTTTCTGCGGAAGCAACTATAAAATCGAGATCTGGGCTAAAGAAAAATACGAGGCTCAGAGACTCGAAAGCGACGATTTCGTCTCCCTTGCAGAGAAAATTCTTGGATAAAAGGAGGTGTCAGCATGTCAACCTACCATATACCAGTACTGCTTGAAGAGAGCGTATCGGCGCTTGCCATTAACAAAGATGGTGTCTATGTAGATGCCACTTTCGGGGGAGGCGGACACAGTAGGGCTATACTTGACCGACTTGGCAAAAAAGGAACTCTGATAGCATTTGACAAAGATGCGGAAGCTCTTGCAAATGCTCCAAAAGATAAGAGACTTATCCTGGTACACAACGACTTCAGATTTGTACACAACTACATAAGATATTATGGATTTGAGACGGTTGATGGAATCTTGGCGGATTTAGGGGTATCATCTCATCAGTTTGACACCGGAGAGCGCGGCTTTTCATTCAGATTTGATGCTCCTTTGGATATGAGAATGAATACCCTCGCCCAAAAGAGTGCGAAAATAGTAGTAAATAGTTATAGTTTCGAAGAGTTAGAGACAATTTTCAGATTGTACGGAGAGGTAGAGATCAGTAGAAAGATTGCAGACATGATATGCAAAGAGAGGGAGAAGTCTCCAATACAGTCAACAGATGATTTGGGCAGGGCCATTGCAGATGCTCTGCCTAAATTTGCTGAACACAAGTATCTGGCTAAGATATACCAGGCTCTGAGAATTGAGGTAAACGGGGAGATGAACTCTTTAGAAAAATTTATGGCCGGAGCAACAAAATCTCTTGTATCAGGGGGAATTATTTCGGTGATAACCTACCACTCTCTTGAGGACAGGATAGTAAAAAACTTCTTGAAGAGCGGCAATGCCTCCGGAGAGGTAAAGAGAGACTTGATGGGGAGGGGCATTTCCCCCTACCTTCCGGTAAATAAGAAACCGATCCTGCCGGGTGAGGAAGAGATATCGGGCAATACGCGCGCCAGAAGCGCAAAATTGAGAATAGCACAAAAAAGATAATTATGTTAAAAAAGTGGCTGCACAACATAGGGATGACTATCATCAAAATATTCAGTGGAGATATAATCCTTGAAAAGAAATGGGACAGATACTTGCCGTTTGTCTTCTATCTCTTTGTGCTTGTTTGCGGCTTTATCGTGTGGAATCTTTATGTTGAATCGAAACTTGTAGAAGCGAAAAAGAATGAATATAAAATCGAGGAAATGGTCATAGCCAATCATCAGAGTTCGCTTGATCTCGCTGCCCTGAACGAGAGAAGTAAAGTGGAAAGACTTCTACTGGCCAATGGATCCACGCTCCATGCTCCGACTGTGCCACCCGTCCTCATAAAATTGGAGGAGACAAAATGAAAACCGGGCTAAAAACACTCCCTGTAGCGGGAGTTTATCTTGCATTTGTAGTTTTGGCAATTTATGCCATAATTAAGATTATTGACATCCAGTTTGTACACAAACCTGAAAAGGTAGCCAGCAACACCAAGGAGGAGACGCTTGAATGCCTCCGCGGTGGTATTTTATCGGATGATGGCCGATATTTCGCATTTTCCGTTCCAAGATATGTTCTCCACATGGATTGCGTACAGCCGAAAGATTCCATCTTTAACGCCGGAATCGATTCACTTTCTAAATGTCTTGCAGCCCTCTATGGTGATCAACCTGCCGCACAATATAAAAAAAAGATTGTAGATGGACGTCTAAGCGGCAAACGTTACATGAAAATAAATGGTGACCGAAAAATAAATATGCTCACCTATCAGCAAATGAAGCAAGCCTCCGGCTTCCCTATCTTCAATAAAGGGCGCAGCTATGGAGGTGTCATATTTGAAACAATTGACTATCGTGAATATCCTTACGACAGACTCGCGTTCCGAACTCTCGGATACATCAAAAGCAACGGAGAGAACCCAACGATTGGCCTTGAAGGCAGTCTCGACTCTGTTCTCAGTGGACAGCGCGGTGTACAGTATCTCCGTGAAACAGAACATCACGAGTGGATTCCGGACAGTGAAATAGAGACCGTTTATCCTGTTGACGGCATGGATGTGCAGACTACAATTAATATTGAGATACAGCATATCGCTCAAAAAGCACTCCTTTCAAAACTGAAAGAGAATGATCTGCTGTCTGCCGGGACAGTTATAGTAATGGAAGTGGCAACCGGAGAGATAAAAGCTATGGTCAACATGATGAAAACAGACAATGGCACATTTGACGAAGTGAAGAATTATGCCATCGCCGAGCGAGGCAATCCGGGCTCCGTATTTAAACTTGCCACCCTCACCATGCTTCTTGATGACCATAAGGTCACCTTGGATACCAAGATAAAAGCGGAGACAAACTGGCATTACAAAAATCTCAAGAAGCCTTTCGAAGATAAATATCTGAAAGCATACGACAGTATCTCCGTATTGAGAGGATTTGAAATCTCCTCGAACAATGTATTCAGAATGTTGTCGGCAAGATACTACGATTCCAATCCGGAAGCATTCGTCCAAAGATACAAAGATATCAAGATATGCTACACATTTCCGTTTGAAATAAAAGGCATGGCCAAGGATTCCATCTTAAGTCCAAAAGATAAGCACTGGAGCGATAGCGACTTACCGCAAATCGGAATGGGGTATGTAGTAGAGCTCACCCCTCTTCACACCCTGAACTTTTACAATGCAATCGCCAACAACGGAGTCATGGTTAAACCTCATCTTGTCAGGAATTATCAAAAAAACGGAGCGATTGTCAAAGCATTCGATACTGAAATTATTGATACCGTATGTACTCCGTCAACCGTAAAAGATCTACACAAAGCACTGCGTGGAGTGGTTACGGATGGTACGGCAAAATCCATATTCAAGGATTGTAAAGTCGCCGTGGCGGGAAAGACTGGTACTGCACGTATTCTGGATCTCAAAACCGGAAAATACGAAGTTAAAATTAACGGACAAACCTACAAGCAACACCAGGCAACTTTTGCCGGATTTTTCCCGTACGAATCGCCGAAGTATTCGGTAATTGCGGTTGTGTACTCAACGCTGTCAACAAAAGATTTTTATGGAGGTACCTGGGCGGCTCCCGTAGTCAAGGAAATAGCGGAAGAGATCTACCTCGCCTCTCCTTCGTGGAACGCTCCTGTCAGGGAGAACGGCAAGTTACCTGAAATACCTCAATATGAAAACTACTCAATCAACGACACCCTGCAGGGAGTACCTGATCTGCTTGGGATGGGGCTGAAAGAGGGTTTATACCTGCTGGAGCAGAAAGGCTACCGAGCATCATTTACCGGAAAGGGAAGAATATCCCAACAATTCCCCGCTCCGGGAGTGATTACAGATCAAAAAAATATAAAACTTATTTTGTCGGAGGAACTGAATCATGTATTTGAGTAAATTACTCGAGGGAATAGCCGTGCTAAAGAGCTGCGGCCCGCTTGAAAGAGAGATTAACTCTGTCTGTTTTGACTCACGCAAAGCCTGCGTGGGTTCCATGTTTATAGCCATCAACGGAACTCAATCGGACGGACACCTGTACATCGGAAAGGCTATCGAAAGCGGAGCCATTGCCGTAATATATGAAGAAGGCGAGATTTGTGACGAAAGGGTAACCTCGGTGAAAGTAAAGAACAGTCGTCAGGCACTTGCACTGATTGCTGCCAACTTCTATGATCACCCCTCTTCAAAGCTAAATCTGGTAGGTATCACCGGAACAAACGGCAAGACGACCACAGTAACATTGCTTTACAATCTGTTTACCTCACTCGGATATTGCTGCGGACTGCTTTCGACTATTGCAAACTATATAGACGGACAAATAATCGCCGCCGATCATACTACTCCCGACCCCTTGGAGATCAACTCTCTGCTTAACACTATGATAGAAAAGGGGTGCGAATACTGCTTCATGGAGGTCAGTTCCCATTCACTCGATCAGGACCGTGTGCTCGGACTGGACTTCAAAGGAGGTATATTTTCAAATCTGACACACGATCACCTCGATTATCACAAGACTTTTGAAGAGTACTTGCGATGCAAAAAATCCTTCTTCGACCAACTGCCGAAAGGTGCTTTTGCCCTTACCAACATTGATGACAAGAATGGCTCTGTAATGGTACAAAATACTGCAGCAAAAGTATATACATATTCGTGCAGAACCATGGCAGACTTTCATTGTAAAGTCGTTGAAGAAAATTTGGACGGCATGCTCCTCAACATTGACGGCACACAGTTCTGGAGCAGATTTATAGGCAATCACAATGCCTATAACCTTCTGTCCGTATACTCATGCGCTGTACTGCTCGGTGCAAAAAAAGATGAAGTTCTAATTAAAATGAGCTCTCTCAACTCGGTTGCCGGCAGGCTGGAATATATCCGCGGAGGAAATGATCTGACAGCAGTAGTTGACTATGCCCACACTCCCGATGCTTTGGAAAATGCTCTCAAGACACTTCGTGAAACAGGCAAGGATCGCCTGCTCATTTGTGTTTTCGGTTGCGGAGGCAACCGTGACAAAACAAAACGTCCGGAAATGGGCGTGATTGCTGCAAAATATGCTGACAAGGTAATCGTGACCTCTGACAACCCGAGGTTTGAAAAGCCTGAAGAGATAATAAAAGATATCAAAGACGGCATGGATGCCAAGGCTCGCGCCAAATCCGTCTATATCACCGACCGCAAAGAGGCCATCCGGACAGCTCTGATGATGGCTCCTGAAGGTGCAATAATTCTCGTTGCCGGCAAAGGACATGAGGATTACCAGATAATCGGGGATGTGAAACATCATTTTGACGACAAAGAGATAATAAAAGAAACTTTTAACGAATTATAGACTAAAACCTAAAACCTGACCTACAATGCTCTATCAATTATTTGAATACCTGGAAAAGCAGCATATCGATTTCCCCGGAATCGGTTTGATGCAGTATATCTCTTTCAGAAGCGTATGCTGCAGTATTTTCGCTATCCTGACATCGCTCTTTATCGGAAAAAAGATTATCACCTTCCTCCAGAAGAAACAGATTGGAGAAGAGATTAGGGACCTGGGGCTTGAAGGACAGTTGAGAAAGACCGGAACGCCTACAATGGGGGGAATTATTATTCTTATCGCCATACTGGTCCCGATACTCCTGTTCGGCAATTTGAGCAACGTCAATATTCAACTATTGATTTTAACCACAGTATGGCTCGGATTTCTGGGCTTTATGGATGACTATATCAAGGTATTCAAGCATAACAAGGCAGGTCTTCCCGGTAAATTCAAAATTGCCGGGCAAGTAGTGCTCGGACTTATTGTCGGGCTTACCATCTGCTTTAGCAACAATGTCGGGTTCAGAGAGTATCGACCTGCAACTCAGGAAGAAATCATAGCTTCGGGAGAAGATACTCTCGCGACATCGGAAGGTCAGCCAATGGTGGCATCCATCAGCAACAGCGCAAAAACAACCATTCCTTTTATCAAAAATAATGAATTTGACTACAAGTGGCTTTCGCCGTTTAAGGGAGAATTAGGAGAACACTTCAAATGGTTTATGTACATTGTCGTCATTATTTTCATCATCACCGCCTGCTCCAATGGTACCAATCTGACTGACGGAATGGACGGAATGGCAACCGGTGTCACTATAATAGTCGGTGCGACGCTTGGAATCCTGGCATACCTGTCCGGACACGTTGGCTATGCAGACTACCTTAACATTATGTTTATCCCACACAGTGGTGAGATAACTGTCTTCCTCTCCGCCCTTATCGGTGCGTTGCTTGGCTTTTTATGGTATAACTCCTACCCCGCTCAGGTATTTATGGGTGATACGGGCAGCCTCACATTAGGAGGGATCGTCGGAGTCTGTGCAATTTTGATTAGAAAGGAGCTGCTTCTACCTATTCTTTGCGGAATATTTATGGTAGAGAGCCTATCCGTTATAGTTCAACGGGCTTACTTTAAATATACAAAGAAAAAATACGGTACAGGAAAAAGAGTCTTTAGAATGGCCCCTCTTCATCATCATTATCAGAAGAGTAACGATGAGATAGATGCTATCATAAAAACTCCTAAAAATCCCATTCCGGAAGCTAAAATAGTTACCAGATTTTGGATCGTATCCATCATTCTGGCAGTACTTACAATAATAACATTAAAGATCAGATAGTAATATGGAACGTATCGTTGTACTGGGTGGAGGCGAAAGCGGCGTTGGTGCTGCAGTCCTCGCTAAAATGAAAGGATTTGATGTATTTCTTTCAGACAATGGAATAATGAAGGATAGCGTGAAGGCTACTCTTGACAAATATGATATTCCCTATGAAGATGGAGATCACACCTATTATAAAATATTGAATGCAAAAGAGATTATCAAGAGTCCCGGCATCCCTGAGACAGCTCCGCTTGTCATGGAGATTCGCAAACAGGGCATCCCTGTAATCTCCGAAATCGAATTTGCAGGAAGATATGACGCTGCAAAAAAGATTTGCATTACCGGAAGTAACGGAAAGACTACTACTACTTCCATGATCTATTTTCTTTTGAAAAATGCAGGGCTGAACGTTGGCCTCGGTGGAAATATCGGCCAAAGCTATGCCATGCAGGTGGCAACCGAACATCATGATATATACGTACTTGAGTTGAGCAGTTTTCAGTTGGACGGCATGTACGATTTCAAGGCTGATATCGCTGTGCTTTTGAATATCACTCCAGACCACTTGGATCGCTATGGACACATAATGCAAAACTATGTCAATTCCAAATTCCGCATTACTCAAAATATGTCGTCAGAGGATTGTTTCATCTTCTGCTCGGATGATGATATTACCGTTAAAAATCTCAACAGGATTGTACTGCAAGCCCAAAAACTACCTTTCAGTCAAAAAGAACAGGTAGAACAGGGAGCATACCTTGAAAATGAGATTATGTATGTCAAATATGGAGAAAGTGAATATGAAATGCCTATCAAAGATCTGTCCCTCAGTGGTATGCACAATGTTTACAACTCTATGGCGACAGCTATTGCCGGTAAAATTATGAATATTACCAACAGTACTATCAGAGAGGCCTTGATGACATTTAAAGGCATTGAGCACCGAATGGAAAAAGTACTGTCAGTCGGTAACGTTTTATATATCAATGACTCTAAGGCTACAAATGTAAATTCAACATGGTATGCGCTTGAATGTGTCAACACCCCTGTCATCCTGATAGCCGGTGGTACGGACAAAGGAAACGACTACGAGCCGATAGCGGATCTTGTACGGGAAAAAGTTAAGGCTCTTATCTGCTTGGGGCTGGACAACAAGAAGTTGCATGACTTCTTTGGAGATAAGGTTCCGTTCATCTGTGATACGACAAGTGCCCAGGACGCTGTTAAGAAAGCTGCGGAATTGGCCGTTCCGGGGGATACCGTATTGCTCTCACCTTGCTGTGCAAGTTTTGACCTGTTCAAGAATTATGAAGACAGAGGGACTCAATTTAAAGAAGCAGTTAGAAAATTATGAGTAGAATTAAATTAAGAGGAGACAAACTTATCTGGATGTTTGTTGTGCTGTTGGCCATGATCTCCATAGTGTCCGTCTTCTCATCAAGCACTTATTTAGCTAACAAATACAATGTTAGCAAGGTTCAAATATTCGTCCAGCAGATTAGATCCGTCGGTATAGGCTTGGTTCTGTTGGTGATTGCGTATTTTATTCCGATGAAATGGTACAGAGCGTTGGCTTTTTTCGCATTCGCAATAAGCATTGTCATGTTACTTATGCTCATCATACCAAATCAATTCAGAGTCTACTATAACGGAGCATTTCGTGCCCTTAAAATTAAAGGCTATACTATTCAGGTCTTTGAAATTGCGAAGGTAGGCATGATCCTCTATTTAGCCAAGGCCATGGAGCTTTGGCAAGACAGTATTAACACATTTAAAGATTTCTTTATCAAGTTATTATTACC